>NZ_CDROCK010000014.1:0-114860 GCF_977020205.1 Pseudomonas sp. AIG
CGGCTCCCGCAACCAAACATCAAAAAAGGCTACTCGAAAGAGTGGCCTTTTTTGTATCTGTTGAAAAAGTCCTTTCGCAACAATGATCTGTCACCGTGCAGTGAACCGCTTGGGATCTTCAGAAGTCCTCACTTGCGACTATGCTTGAGTCGCAGGCAAGACGTCTGCAATCCAGGAACTGCCCTCGCCGATACCCGGTGAGAGGCGTAGTATTTTGTGATTATTTTTTTCTACAGGGATTGGTAACTTGGCTGGATACCTCCATCCTGTCGCGCACAATCCAAGAGGTGATTGATGCGCGCCAACTCGTCTGATCCACAAGACACCGTCACAGCGGAACATCCGATCAAACCCGAGCGTTTGCGCTTGCTGGATCGGTTGAGCAAATACCGTCAGCCCATCGGGCTGGGGGTCACTTTGTTGTTGTTCGCGATTGCGCTGATTGCCTGTCGTCATCTGCTCGCCGAACTCGATCTCGATGCGTTGCACGACTCAATTCTCGATGTGCCGAAACCTGCACTGCTCGGCGCCTTCGGTGCGACCGTGGTCGGCTTCATTATTCTGCTTGGCTACGAATGGTCGGCCAGTCGCTATGCCGGCGTGACCTTGCCACCGCGCACGTTGGCGCTGGGCGGTTTCACGGCGTTTGCGATCGGCAATGCGATCGGCCTGTCGCTGCTGTCCGGCGGTTCGGTGCGCTACCGTTTATATGCGCGATTGGGTCTGGGGGCGTCGGAAGTCGCGCACATGACCTTGTTCGCCAGCCTGTCGCTGGGTTGCGCCCTGCCGCCGCTGGCTGCACTGGCAACGCTGAGCGACCTGCCTGCGGCATCCCAGGCACTGGGTTTGTCCGAAGGCTTGCTCGGCACAGTCGCCGCTGTTGTGCTGGCGCTTGGCGCAGTACTGGCTATCGGCATCTACCGTCGGCGCCTGCCGGAACAACCGTTGCGCGACAACCTGCTGGTCAGGGTTGGCCGCCGCACCCTGCGTTTGCCGGGGCGTCGCCTGACGTTCCTGCAACTGATCATTACCGCCCTGGACGTTGCGGCTGCTGCCACTGTTCTATATCTGTTGCTGCCAGAAGCGCCGCCGTTTGGTGCGTTCCTGCTGGTGTACCTGCTGGCATTGGCGGCTGGCGTGCTCAGCCACGTACCCGGCGGCGTCGGTGTATTCGAAGCGATTCTGCTGGCCGCTTTCGCTGACAAGCTCGGTGCCGCGCCATTGGCCGCTGCGCTGCTGCTGTATCGCCTGATCTACGTGGTGCTGCCGCTGCTCGTTGCCTGCGTATTCCTGCTGATCAACGAAGGCCAGCGCCTGTTTCAAACTCAGACCATGCGCGCAGCCTCCGGTCTGGCGGCACCGATTCTGGCAGTGCTGGTGTTCTTGTCCGGCGTGGTGCTGCTGTTTTCCGGGGCGACTCCGGAAATCGATACACGTCTGGAGCACATCGGTTTTCTGATCCCGCATCGTCTGGTTGACGCTTCGCACTTCGGCGCCAGTCTGATCGGCGTCCTCTGCCTGATGCTCGCTCAAGGCCTGCGCCGTCGCCTGTCGGCCGCGTGGATGCTCACCACCATCCTGTTGCTGGTCGGCGCCCTGCTCTCGCTGCTTAAAGGTTTCGACTGGGAAGAAGCAACGCTGATGACCCTGACGGCTGCGCTGCTCGGTGTGTTCCGTCGCTCGTTCTATCGCCCGAGTCGCCTGACCGAACTGCCGTTCTCGCCGCTGTATCTGGTGGCCAGCCTGTGCGTCCTCGGTGCTTCGACGTGGCTGCTACTGTTCGCCTATCAAGACGTGCCGTACAGCCATCAACTCTGGTGGCAGTTCACTCTGGATGCTGACGCGCCGCGTGGCCTGCGTTCGCTGCTCGGCGCCGCCGTGCTGTTGCTGGTGATTGCACTGACCTGGCTGCTGCGCACTGCGCGACCGGTCATTCACCTGCCGACGCCTGACGAACTCGATCGCGCAGCGAAGATCCTGATGGCATCGTCGCAACCCGACGGTGGCCTCGCACTGACCGGTGACAAGGCGTTACTGTTTCACCAGAACGACGAAGCCTTCCTGATGTACGCCCGCCGTGGCCGCAGCCTGGTGGCGCTGTACGACCCGATCGGCCCCGGCCAGCAGCGCGCCGAGATGATCTGGCAGTTCCGCGACCTCTGCGATATTCACCACGCCCGCCCGGTGTTCTACCAGGTCCGTGCGGAGAACCTGCCGTACTACATGGACATCGGCCTGACCGCGATCAAACTCGGCGAAGAAGCCCGGGTCGATCTGCATCGCTTTGACCTGGAAGCCAAGGGCAAAGAGATGAAGGACCTGCGTTACACCTGGAACCGTGGCACCCGCGACGGCTTGTCGCTGGAAATCCATGAGCCAGGTCAGGCACCGATGGATGAGCTGAGAGTGATTTCCGATGCGTGGCTGACCGGCAAGAACGTGCGAGAGAAAGGTTTCTCCCTCGGCCGTTTCAGCGACGAATACCTGAAGCATTTCCGCATCGCGGTGATTCGCTTCGAAGGTCGCCCGGTGGCGTTCGCCAACCTGCTCGAGACTTACAGCCATGACCTGGCGAGTCTCGACCTGATGCGCGCGCACCCGGACGCCCCCAAACTGACCATGGAATTCATGATGGTCGGCCTGATTCAACACTATAAGAGTCACGGATACGCGCGTTTCAGCCTGGGCATGGTGCCGTTGTCGGGGTTGCAACCCCGGCGTGGTGCACCGCTGACCCAGCGTCTGGGCTCGATGATTTTCCGCCGTGGTGAGCAGCTGTACAACTTCCAAGGCTTGCGCCGCTTCAAAGACAAGTTCCAGCCTGACTGGGAACCCCGTTATATGGCCGTGCCCGCCGGACTCGATCCGCTGGTGGCGCTGGCCGACACTGCTGCCCTGATCGCGGGCGGCTTGACTGGATTGGTGAAACGCTGATGATTCAACGCTCCCTGAAGTACATCCTGGCCGCACTGATCGTGCTGGCCGTGATTGCCGGCGGCGGTTACTGGTACCTGAAACGCCCGGCACCGGAACCGACCGTCGAACAGCTGACCCCGGCCGATGGCGCCGCCATGACCCGCGTCATTCCCGGGACCAAGCCCAAGGCGCAGGTGCTGGTCGCAGTCAACGACGACCAGAAACTCAGTGAAAAACAACTGACGACCCTGAGCCGCAGCGCTTCGGCGCAGATCGTTCAGGTGATTCTGCCCAAGGACTGCCTGCTGCAAAGCCGCGCCCTGCAATCGGGTCTGCGTGAACTGAATGGCCCGGCCACGCTGGTCGCCGGCATCGGCCCAGGCGCTGTGCTGGCCTGGCGCTGGTTGTCGGAACAGAAAGACGACAAGGCCCAGGCCATCTCCGTCGATCTGGCTCTGGAAAAAGGTGGCTGCACCCACCTGCTGCCGAAATCCGCCGCCCACGGCCACTGGCTGGCGGCGTGGAACGACAACCCGGACGACGCCAGCGCAGGTTTCGTGCGCGATCAACCGAACGCCGAAACCAGCATCAGCGACTACGACATCAACCTGCCGCAAGTGCTGAACAACGAACTGCGCAAAATCCTCGTTGGCGGCGACAAGGCCAACGGCGGTCTGGCGATTCCGGTGGTTGAAGTGCCGGCCGGCCAGGCGAAAGACACCGTGACCCTGTTCCTCTCCGGTGACGGCGGCTGGCGCGACCTCGACCGCGACGTCGCGGGCGAGATGGCCAAGATCGGCTACCCGGTGGTCGGCATCGACACCCTGCGCTACTACTGGCAGCACAAGAGCCCGGAACAAAGCGCACTGGACCTGACCGAACTGATGCAGCACTACCGGCAGAAATGGGGCACCAAGCGCTTTATCCTCACCGGTTACTCGTTCGGCGCTGACGTGTTGCCGGCGATCTACAACCGCCTGCCAGACACCGAGCAGCAACGCGTAGACGCAATCATCCTGCTGGCCTTCGCCCGCACCGGCAGCTTCGAAATCGAAGTCGAAGGCTGGCTGGGCAACGCCGGCAAAGAAGCCGCCACCGGCCCGGAGATGGCCAAGCTGCCAGCGGCCAAGGTTGTGTGCATCTACGGTGAAGAAGAGACGGATGAAAGTGGCTGCACGGACAAGACTGCCGTTGGCGAGGCAGTGAAACTGCCTGGCGGCCACCACTTCGACGAGAACTACCCGGCGCTGGCCAAGCGCTTGGTGGACTTGATCGAGAAGCGCCAGAGCAAGGACTCGGTCGCCGAAGAGTGATCTGAGCCTCCACAAAAGCCCCCGCAACTTCGCAGTTTCGGGGGCTTTTTACATCTCGGACGATTAACTCATTCTTCTGTAGGAGTGAGCCTGCTCGCGATAGCGGTGGGTCAGTTTACAGATTCGTCGACTGAGACTATGTCTTCGCGAGCAAGCTCGCTCCCACAGGGGAATCGCGCTGGATTCAGCGGTTTTGTGCCGACGCTCGTAAATTTCTTGACTCTTCAGGAAGCTAAAAGCGCCAAGTGTCCACATTCCATAAAACGTGGACACCTGCTTAATTGGCATTATCGAATCGTCAACTCCACACTCATTCATCTGCCGAACAAATACCCGCAAAACCGCCAGCAACGTTTAGTTTCGTTTACTTCCAGTCTCGCAATATCAGATGACGCCCACAGACCTTGTAGGCAAACTCCGAAACTCGTGTTCGGGCGCCTTGCCGCTCTATTGCGCTGTTTTTCGACGGGATACTCTCCGGACGTCGCTGACCCATTCAGCGATCGGGCTTGGTAACCCGGTGGAATAAGGCGCAACAGCGCACCCGACACGACTCAGGCGAAACCCGTCCGAGCCCCTGTGTTATGGCAGCTGTGCGTGGGACGCTTTCGGGCGTGCCGGTTTCCTTGATTCCCCGGTTTACCAACCTGCGCACAGCTGCCACCCATTCGCTTGGTATCGGATGCGGCAGCTCTCGAAATCAAGGGAACTGACAATGAACAATCCATCTGATCTTAAAACCATCGGCTTCACCCCCTTCCTCTACAACTCGGATCGAGCGTTCTTCAACGTCCGCGCCGGCATCCCGATCATCGATGCCTTGTCGCAATCCTCCGACCTGCTATCCCTCGCCAAATCCTTCGCAGAAGACGCTGCCTTCATCAGAGACACTGACCGCCATGCCTGGGCTGCGCATTACCTGACGGTGATGGGTAAAGCCTTGATTGATGATGTGATTCAGGCGTTGATGCCACGACCTGCTCGCACAAAGACCGAATCCGAAGAAGAATTGCCTGAAAGCCACTAACACCACAGAACCCTTGTGGGAGCGAGCTTGCTCGCGAATGCGGTGGGTCAGCCGAAGAATGCTTCTCCTGTCACTCAGCCTTCGCGAGCAAGCTCGCTCCCACAGGGGGATTTGCGTGGGTTTGAGGTTTATGTGCAGGCACAAAAAAGCCCCCGACAGCCTTGAAGCTGACGGGGGCTTTTGAGTTGCGGCGGGGCTTACATCTCCACCTGCGTCCCCAACTCAATCACCCGGTTCAGCGGCAGATTGAAGAACCGCAAGTTCCCATTGGCATTCTTCAACATGAACGCAAACAGCGCCTCACGCCAACGCGCCATCCCCTCAAGTTTCGAAGCAATCACCGTTTCCCGGCTGAGGAAGTAGGTCGTACGCATCGGACTGAAGTCCAGATCATCCAGATGACACAGCTTCAGCGCCTGCGGCACGTCCGGTTCATCGGTGAAGCCGAAGTGCAGGATCACCCGAAAGAAGCCCTCTCCGTGCGCTTCCACCTCGAAACGCCGCGACGGTGGTACGCGCGGGATGTCTTCGTAAACCACCGTCAGCAACACCACCTGCTCATGCAGCACTTGGTTGTGCAGCAGGTTGTGCAACAACGCATGCGGCACGGCGTCGGAGCGCGCGGTGAGGAACACCGCAGTGCCCTGCACGCGATGCGGTGGTTGTACGCGGATGCTGCTGATGAAGATCGGCAGCGGCAGCGCGCCTTCGTCGAGGCGATCGACCAGCAGTTGCTTTCCGCGTTTCCAGGTGGTCATCAGCACGAAAAGCGCGATACCGGCGATCACCGGGAATGCACCGCCCTGCACGATCTTCGGCACGTTGGCGGCGAAGTACAGACCGTCCACCAGCAGGAAACCGATCAACACCGGCACGGCAAGGATTGGTGGCCATTTCCACAGCAACAGCATCACTGCCGACACCAGAATGGTGGTCATCAGCATGGTGCCGGTCACTGCAACGCCGTAGGCCGAAGCCAGCGCGCCGGAGGATTCGAAGCCAAGCACCAGCAAGACAACACCGACCATCAGCGCCCAGTTCACCGCACCGATGTAGATCTGGCCCTGCTCATCGCTGGAGGTGTGCTGGATGTACATGCGCGGAATGTAACCAAGCTGAATCGCCTGACGAGTCAGGGAGAACGCGCCGGAAATCACCGCTTGCGAAGCGATCACCGTGGCCAACGTCGACAAGCCGACCAGTGGAATCAACGCCCAACTCGGTGCCAGCAGATAGAACGGGTTACGCGCTGCCTCCGGGTTGTCCAGCAGCAAGGCGCCCTGACCGAAGTAATTGAGCACCAGCGCCGGCAACACCAGAATGAACCACGCCCGGGCAATCGGCTTGCGGCCGAAGTGGCCCATGTCGGCGTAAAGCGCTTCGGCACCGGTCAGCGCCAGCACCACCGCGCCGAGGATTGCCACGCCCATGCCTGGGTGCACGGTGAAGAAACGCACCGCCCACGCAGGATTCATCGCATGCAGCACTTCCGGCGTGTGGCTGATGCCATACACACCTAGGGCGCCGAGGACGAGGAACCAGGTGACCATGATCGGCCCGAACAGAATGCCGATCCTCGCCGTACCGTGACTCTGGATCAGGAACAACCCGACCAGCACCACCAACGACAACGGCACCACCCAATGGTCGATGCCATCAAACGCCAGTCCCAGACCTTCAATCGCCGACAACACGGAAATCGCCGGGGTGATCATGCTGTCGCCGTAAAACAGCGCTGCACCGATCAGTCCGCACACCACCAGCAACGACCGCAGCTTCTTGCGATGCCCCGCCGCGCGACGTGCCAGTGCAGTGAGCGCCATGATGCCGCCCTCGCCCTGGTTGTCGGCGCGCAGCACGAACATCATGTATTTGATCGACACGACCCAGATCAGCGACCAGAAGATCAACGACAGAATGCCCAGCACGCCGTCGTGGTTGACCGGAACGCCGTAACCGCCGGAAAACACTTCTTTGAGGGTGTACAACGGGCTCGTGCCGATGTCGCCGTAAACTACCCCGACCGCCGCGACCAGCATGCTCAGCGGCTTGGTGGCCGAACCCTCGGCGCCTGCCGCATGACTACTTGCCTGACCCATCCAACACTCCTACTTCTCAGAACCGGCTTCTTTGAATGAAGCACTATGCTTTGTGGTGCAGCATGCGCTGTTTTACCTGTTGTTACAGACGTTTTGTTGACTGTAAAAAATTGGTAAAGCTCAACCGCGCGAAGCATAGCGCAGCACTCGTCGTATTTCCCTGCATAAAGCTGGTCAAGTGCGTTGCCCGCCGCTAGAATTGCGCACTTTTTGATCAGAGGCGCGCCCTAAGCGCCCATCCGTCGGCTTTCGCACCAAGAAAGCGATGTCACAAAATACCGAGGTTAGACATGTCCACCACTCCTGCGCCGGCCAATCCAAAGGTTGGCTTTGTATCTCTGGGTTGCCCGAAAGCACTGGTCGACTCCGAGCGCATCCTGACCCAGCTGCGCATGGAAGGCTATGACGTGGTGTCCACCTATCAGGACGCCGACGTTGTAGTCGTCAACACCTGCGGTTTCATCGATTCGGCCAAGGCTGAGTCTTTGGAAGTGATCGGCGAAGCGATCAAGGAAAACGGCAAGGTGATCGTCACCGGTTGCATGGGCGTGGAAGAAGGCAACATCCGTAACGTCCACCCGAGCGTGCTGGCCGTGACCGGTCCGCAGCAGTACGAGCAAGTGGTCAACGCTGTGCACGAAGTCGTGCCGCCGCGTAAGGATCACAACCCGCTGATCGACCTGGTGCCGCCGCAAGGCATCAAGCTGACCCCGCGCCACTACGCCTACCTGAAGATTTCCGAAGGCTGCAACCACAGCTGCTCGTTCTGCATCATCCCGTCGATGCGCGGCAAACTGGTCAGCCGTCCGGTTGGTGATGTGCTCGACGAAGCCCAGCGTCTGGTCAAATCCGGCGTTAAAGAGTTGCTGGTGATTTCGCAAGACACAAGCGCTTACGGCGTCGACGTGAAATACCGCACCGGTTTCTGGAACGGCGCGCCGGTGAAAACCCGCATGACCGAACTGTGTGAAGCGCTGAGCACCCTCGGCGTCTGGGTGCGTCTGCACTACGTTTACCCGTACCCGCACGTTGACGAGCTGATCCCGCTGATGGCCGCCGGCAAGATCCTGCCGTACCTGGACATCCCGTTCCAGCACGCCAGCCCGAAAGTGTTGAAGTCGATGAAACGCCCGGCGTTCGAAGACAAGACCTTGGCGCGGATCAAGAACTGGCGCGAAATCTGCCCGGATCTGATCATCCGTTCGACCTTCATCGTCGGTTTCCCGGGCGAAACCGAAGAAGACTTCCAGTACCTGCTGAACTGGCTGACCGAAGCCCAGCTCGATCGCGTCGGCTGCTTCCAGTACTCGCCGGTGGAGGGCGCTCCGGCCAATGATCTGGATCTGGAGATCGTACCGGACGACGTCAAGCAGGATCGTTGGGATCGCTTCATGGCGCACCAGCAAGCGATCAGCTCTGCTCGTCTGCAAATGCGCATCGGCCGTGAAATCGAAGTGCTGGTGGACGAAGTCGACGAGCAAGGCGCGGTTGGCCGCTGCTTCTTCGATGCACCGGAAATCGACGGTAACGTGTTTATTGATAACGGCAGCAATCTGAAGCCGGGTGACAAGGTCTGGTGCAAGGTTACTGACGCTGACGAATATGACCTGTGGGCTGAGCAGATCTAAGGTCAAAAGCCCCTCACCCCAGCCCTCTCCCAGAGGGAGAGGGAGCTGACCGTGTTGTTCTTTCGAGGTACATCGACCTGAGCTATCCGGTCGAACTCAGGTTTTGAACAGCACGAAGATCAGCTCCCTTCCCCTTCGCCCCCTCTGGGGGAGAGGGTTGGGGTGAGGGGGAGAGTTCTTGCCGGCGACAGAAATAGCCAGCCATACACCGCAACAAACAGAAAGCCCCGCTCTTTTTACAAGATGCGGGGCTTTTTTACGGCTATCGTTTAGCGGGGGACGGACTCCCTTGAAACGGACAAGAGGCAGACGGGCATGCGTCACCATTCGGTCATCCACACGCCGAAACTCAGCGATTATCAGGAACTGACCCGGGTCTGGGAGGCCTCGGTCCGCGCCACCCATGATTTTCTGCCGGACAGTTATATCGAGCTGCTGCGCAATCTGGTGCTCACGCGTTATCTGGATGCGGTGATGCTGATCTGTACCAAGGACGCCAATCAGCGCATCACCGGGTTTGCCGGTGTTGCAGCGGGCAAGATCGAGATGCTGTTTATCGACCCAGATTATCGGGGTCAGGGCTTGGGCAAGAAACTGCTGAACTACGCCTTGCAGCATTTGAATGCTGACGAACTCGACGTCAACGAACAGAACCGGCAAGCCTTGGGCTTTTACTTCAAGCAGGGCTTCGAGGTGATCGGCCGCTCGGAGGTGGATGGCATGGGCCAGCCGTATCCGTTGCTGCACATGCGCTTGCGCCAAAACCAGCAACGCTCAGGTAACGGCTGACACCACAACCCCATGTAGGAGTGAGCCTGCTCGCGATAGCGTCAGATCAGCCAACATCAATGTCGAATGCCAGATAGCTATCGCGAGCAGGCTCACTCCTACAAAAAGCCACACCGCGAAAATGGAACCGGGCTTAACCGGCGCCACACAGGTACAATGCCCACCCCTTTTTTGTTACGGCCCTGTCATGACTGACCCGATTCGCCTCTCCAAACGCCTCATCGAACTGGTCGGTTGCTCCCGCCGGGAGGCCGAGCTGTTCATCGAGGGCGGCTGGGTCACCGTGGACGGCGAAGTGATTGACGAGCCGCAGTTCAAGGTCGGCGACCAGAAGGTCGAGCTGGACAAGGACGCCAAGGCCACCGCGCCGGAGCCGGTGACCATCCTGCTCAACGCGCCAGCCGGCATGGACGTCGACACCGCCATGCAATCACTGAGCGCCGAAACCCTCAGCGAAGAACATCGCTTCAGCAAGCGCCCCCTGCGCGGGCACTTCCTGCGCCTGACCGCCAGCGCCGACCTGCAAGCCAAGGCCAGCGGTCTGCTGGTGTTCACCCAGGACTGGAAAATCCTGCGCAAGCTCACCGCCGACGCCGCGAAGATCGAGCAGGAATACATTGTCGAAGTCGAAGGCGACATGGTCGCCCACGGACTCAACCGTTTGCAGCACGGCCTGACGCATAAGGGCAAGGAGCTGCCACCGGTCAAGGCCAGTTGGCAGAACGAAAACCGTCTGCGCTTCGCCATGAAAAATCCGCAGCCGGGGATCATCGCCCAGTTCTGCGAAGCGGTCGGCCTGAAGGTCATCGGCATCCGCCGCATCCGCATCGGCGGCGTCTCGATCGGCAAAGTCCCGGTCGGCCAATGGCGCTACCTGTCCGGCAAAGAGAAGTTCTAAGACTTCCACTGCCGCCACACATTCCGGCAGCGCGCCTGCGCGCTGCCCACAACGCTTATCAGGATTACTCACATGATTCATAACGACGTATTGCGCAGCGTGCGCTACATGCTCGACATCAGCGACAAGAAGGTTGTCGAGATCATCAAGCTCGGCGGCATGGAAGTCGCACTCGCCGACGTAGTGACCTGGCTCGACAAGAAAGAAGAAGACGAAGAAGGTTTCGTGCGCTGCCCGGACGAAGTCATCGCGCACTTCCTCGACGGTCTGGTGATCTTCAAGCGTGGCAAGGACGAAAGCCGTCCGCCGCAGCCGATCGAAGTGCCGGTGACCAACAACATCATTCTGAAAAAGCTGCGCGTGGCCTTCGAACTGAAAGAAGACGACATGCACGCGATCCTCAAGGCTGCCGAGTTCCCGGTGTCCAAGCCTGAGCTGAGCGCACTGTTCCGCAAGGTCGGCCACACCAACTACCGCCCGTGCGGCGACCAGTTGCTGCGCAACTTCCTCAAGGGTCTGACCCTGCGCGTTCGCCCGGCCTGATCCCCTCTGCGGTGGCGACCGATGGTCGCCACCGCAACGCATGACCGCTCATTCCTTCCGAAAATAGTGGCTCCGCTTTTCGCGGCTGACGACTAGGGTGTACTGATCCCTAATCCTCAGGACTCGCCATGCATCCGTATTTCTCCCTGCAAGGCCGCACCGCTCTGGTGACCGGCGGCACCCGTGGTATCGGCAAAATGATCGCCAAGGCCTTTGTAGAGGCTGGCGCGCGCGTTTACGTCTGCTCGCGCGACGCCGAAGCCTGCCATCAAACTGCGGAAGAACTCAGCGCCCTGGGCAACTGCCACGGCGTGGCGGCGAATCTGGCGACCGAAGAAGGCGTGCAGGAACTGGCTGCGCGCCTGGGCGAGCAGATCACGCATCTGGATATTCTGGTGAACAACGCCGGCACCACGTGGGGCGCGCCGTTGGAGAGTTATCCGGTCAAGGGCTGGGAGAAGGTCATGCAGCTCAACGTGACGTCGGTGTTCAGTTGCATCCAGCAGTTTCTGCCGCTGTTGCGCAAGGCCGGCTCGGCGGCGAATCCGGCGCGGATTATCAATATCGGTTCGGTGGCGGGGATTTCTTCGTTTGGTGAGCAGGCGTATGCCTACGGGCCGAGTAAAGCCGCCCTGCATCAGCTGTCGCGGATTCTCGCGCGGGAACTGGTGAGCCAGCACATCAATGTCAACGTGATCGCGCCGGGGCGGTTTCCAAGCAAGATGACGCAGCATATTGGTAATGATGAGAAGGCGCTGGCTGAGGATACGGCGTTGATTCCGATGAAGCGGTGGGGGCGTGAAGAGGAGATGGCGGCGTTGGCGATCAGTCTGGCGAGTACGGCGGGGGCTTATATGACCGGGAATATTATTCCGCTGGATGGCGGGTTCAGCCTCTAGGTCGGCGGTGAAGCTATCGCGAGCAGGCTCACTCCTACAGGGATTTTCAGCGAACAGAGATATTGTGTACACCCACAACCCTGTAGGAGTGAGCCTGCTCGCGATGGCGTCCGCCCTGCCACCACCAGACTTGAGACGGGACGGGTTATCATGCCCCCCCTGCCCCGCTTCGAATGCAAACCATGACTTACAGCGTCTCCCCCATCGGCTTCGTGCGCTCCTGCTTCAAGGAGAAATTCGCCATCCCCCGCCAGCCACAACTGGCCCCCGCTGCCCGTGGCGTGCTGGAACTGGTGGCGCCGTTCGATCAGGGTGATGCCGTGCAGGGTCTGGAACAGGTCAGCCATGTCTGGCTGCTGTTCCTGTTTCATCAGGCACTGGAAGAAAAACCACGGCTGAAAGTCCGCCCACCGCGACTGGGCGGCAACAAGTCCATGGGCGTATTCGCCACCCGCGCGACTCACCGGCCCAACGGCATTGGCCAATCGGTAGTGAAACTGGACAAGGTCGAAGCCAATCGCCTGTTCATCTCCGGCATCGACTTGCTCGACGGCACGCCGGTTCTCGACATCAAACCCTACGTGCCTTACGCCGACATCATCCCCGAGGCCGCCAACAGCATCGCCAGTGCGGCGCCGCAGCTGATTGACGTGCAGTGGACGGACTCGGCACTGAAACAAGCGCACACACACGCTCAGCGCCTTGATGAGCCTTTAGTGGCGTTGATTGAACAGTGTCTGGCTCAGGATCCGCGTCCGGCCTATCAAACACCGGTGCCTGAGCGCGAATACGGCGCGCAGTTCTGGGATCTGGACGTGCGCTGGCATTACCCAACACCTGAGCAGATCCGCGTGCTCGAAGTCATCCCTGCCGGGGCCTGACCCCGGAAACGAAAAAGCCCGCGCTGCCTTCTCAGGCAACGCGAGCTTTTTGCTTTTCTGTAGGAGTGAGCCTGCTCGCGATAGGGCCGTGTCAGTCGACATCCATCTTGACTGATCCATCGCTATCGCGAGCAGGCCCACTCCTACAGTTTTGGGGCTTACTTCTCGACGAATGCACGCTCGATCAAGTAATCACCCGGCTCGCGCATCCGCGCCGAGATCTTCAGGCCGAAGCTGTCGAGCACTTCGCTGGTCTCGTCGAGCATGCTCGGACTGCCGCAGATCATCGCGCGGTCGTCCTGCGGGTTGATCGGTGGCAGGCCGATGTCGCTGAACAGCTTGCCGCTGCGCATCAGATCGGTCAGACGGCCCTGATTCTCGAAAGGCTCGCGAGTCACGGTCGGGTAGTAGATCAGCTTGTCACGCAGCGCTTCGCCGAAGAACTCGTTCTGCGGCAGGTGCTCGGTGATGAATTCGCGGTAGGCGACTTCGTTGACGTAACGCACACCGTGAACCAGGATCACTTTTTCAAAGCGCTCGTAGGTTTCCGGGTCCTGGATCACACTCATGAACGGCGCCAGACCGGTGCCGGTGCTCAGCAGGTACAAGTGCTTGCCCGGGTTCAGGTCGTCGAGTACCAGGGTGCCGGTAGGCTTCTTCGAGATGATGATCTCGTCGCCTTCCTTCAAATGCTGCAACTGCGAGGTCAGCGGGCCGTCCTGCACCTTGATGCTGAAGAACTCCAGATGCTCTTCCCAGTTCGGGCTGGCGATCGAGTAAGCGCGCATAAGCGGGCGGCCGTTGGGCTGTTGCAGGCCGATCATCACGAACTGACCGTTTTCGAAGCGCAGGCCCGGATCGCGGGTGCACTTGAAGCTGAACAGAGTGTCGTTCCAGTGATGAACACTGAGGACACGCTCGTGGTTCATGTTGCTCATGTACGTTTGACTCCTGGAGATTGGGTCTGCGCTGGCTTTTGAAGGCGACGGTGCGCAATTGCATCGCATTCTAATAGCGACGACAATATCTGTTAACTGGATTATTAAGATAAGGGTTATCGGTTATATCGATATGCGATTTACTCTCCGTCAACTGCAAGTCTTCGTCGCCGTCGCCCAGCAGGAAAGCGTATCCCGTGCTGCGGGTCTGCTCAACCTCTCGCAGTCGGCTGCCAGCACCTCGATCACCGAACTCGAGCGCCAATCCAGCTGCCAGCTGTTTGACCGCGCCGGCAAACGGCTGAGCCTCAACGCCCTTGGCAAACAGCTGTTGCCGCAAGCGGTGGCCCTGCTTGATCAGGCCAAGGAAATCGAAGACCTGCTCAACGGCAAATCCGGTTTCGGCTCGCTGTCGGTCGGCGCGACGCTGACCATCGGCAACTACCTGGCGACGCTGCTGATCGGCAGTTTCATGCAACGCCACCCGGAAAGTCAGGTGAAGCTGCACGTACAGAACACTGCCAATATCGTGCAACAAGTCGCTCACTACGAAATTGATCTGGGTCTAATCGAAGGCGATTGCAGCCACCCGGACATCGAAGTGCAGAGCTGGGTCGAGGATGAGCTGGTGGTGTTCTGCGCGCCGCAGCATCCGCTGGCCCAACGCGGCACTGCAACCATGGAGGAGCTGACGCATGAAGCGTGGATTCTGCGTGAACAGGGCTCCGGCACGCGGCTGACCTTCGATCAGGCCATGCGTCACCATCGCAGTGCGCTGAATATCCGTCTGGAGCTGGAACACACCGAAGCGATCAAACGCGCGGTGGAATCGGGGCTGGGGATTGGCTGCATCTCACGGCTGGCGTTACGTGATGCGTTCCGCCGTGGCAGTCTGGTGCCGGTGGAAACGCCAGATCTGGATCTGGCGCGGCAGTTCTACTTCATCTGGCATAAACAGAAGTACCAGACCTCGGCGATGCGCGAGTTCCTGGAACTGTGCCGCGCTTTCACCGCCGGGGTGCAGCGCAGCGACGAGATCGTCTTGCCGACAATCGCTTAAAGCAGAATCACTGCCCACACCAAAGCGATCATGCTCAGTGCCACAAACTGCGCGGCGCTGCCCATGTCCTTGGCGTTCTTCGACAGTGGGTGCAGCTCCAGCGAGATGCGGTCGATGGCCGCTTCGACTGCCGAGTTCAGCAACTCGACGATCAGCGCCAGCAGGCACACAGCAATCAACAATGCTTGTTCGACACGGCTGACATTGAGGAAGAAGGTCAGCGGAACCAGCACGACATTGAGCAGCACCAGTTGGCGGAATGCCGCTTCACCGGTGAAGGCCGCGCGCAGGCCGTCGAGCGAATAACCGGAGGCGTTGAGGATACGTTTCAGGCCGGTCTGGCCCTTGAAAGGTGACATAAAGTAGAAACCAACCAAAAAGGAGTGGGAAAGCTAGATCAACAAAAGTCAAAAAAACGTGAAGACGCCAGCCATTATTGGCTCGGAATTGACTCAAGTTGTTGCAGCAGTAAAGCCGCTTGCGTGCGGGTGCGCACATTCAGCTTACGAAAGATCGCCGTGACGTGGGCCTTGATGGTCGCTTCGGACACGCTCAGCTCATAGGCAATCTGTTTGTTCAGCAGGCCTTCGCAGACCATGGTCAGCACGCGGAACTGCTGCGGCGTCAGGCTGGCAAGGCCATCGCTGGCGGCTTTGGCTTCGTCGGAAACGGCGACCGCTTCGAACGCCTGCGGCGGCCAGAACACATCGCCATCGAGCACTTTGCGCACGGCTTCCTGAATCACGCTGAGGTCGCTGGACTTGGGAATAAAGCCACTGGCGCCGAACTCACGGGATTTGACCATCACCGAAGCTTCTTCCTGCGCCGAAACCATCACCACCGGAATCTGCGGGTACTGTCCGCGTAGCATGACCAACCCGGAAAACCCGAAAGCGCCAGGCATATTCAGGTCCAGCAGAACCAGATCCCAGTCAGCCTTTTCGGTCAGGCGCGCTTCCAGTTCGGCGATGCTCGCCACTTCCACCAGCCGTACATCCGGGCCAAGGCCCAGCGTCACCGCTTGATGCAGGGCGCTACGAAACAAAGGGTGATCATCGGCAATCAGGATGTCGTATGTGGCCATTTTTCAAATGATCCTGTTTTTGATGGCAGAACCGGTGCATTCCGGTCTGGCCAAAGCAACTCAAGATGCCGCTTTTTGAAGCGATATCCACAGGGGCACGTTCAACGCCAATCAACAGCAAAAACGGCGTTTCAAACCTTGGCCGCACCCTAATCGGCGCCAAGCATGCCCAGCGAAGACGGGGTGGTCAAGCAGCACGGCCGCCGCTGCGTACAGTATGGGCCACTATTGGGCCAACTCCGGCTGCGGCTTTCGTATATAGGGCAGCAACTCGGCGTGAGCGGGGGTCGATTCATTCATATCCAGTTGTTGCTTGGCACCGAGGTAGTGCTGGCTGAACACGTCGAAATAGGCGTCCAGCGCTGATGCGGCGTCGCTGTCACCGGCCAGTTCCAGGCACAGCGCCGCCACTTCGGCAGTGCACAGGTGCTCGCTGCGGGTCGAGCGGCGCAAACGGTAGCGCGAGAGTTTGTCGGGCAGCAGACTGAGAATCGGCAAGCGATCGAAATACGGGCTCTTGCGGAAAATCTTCCGCGCTTCAGTCCAGGTGGCGTCGAGGAGTATGAACAGCGGGCGCTTGCTGCTATCGATCGCGACGGTGTTGGTCACCCGCGACGGCTCGACGTATTCGCCGGGAAACACCAGATACGGCTGCCATTGCGGGTCATTGAGCAGCGCGAGCATCTGCGGATCGGGCTCGGTGCGCGACCAGATGAAGGCATGGTTATCGCGCACCACGTCGGCAATCAGCCAACCGGTGTTACTCGGTTTGAACACTTCCTTGCCAGTCATGATCAGGCACACGCCCGAACGCGTTTCAACGCTCGGACGCCAGGCGCACAGGCAATGGCTGATGATCACCCGACAATCGCGGCAGCGCTCGGAGCGAAAGCCACGGGCCTGAATCGGCTTGATGCCTTCGTCTTCGCGCTGATCGCGCAGACGGGCGACGGCGTTGGGGGCATGGTTCATCGCGGGCAACGCCGGCAGACAGGAAAACTCGACACGAACAACACTCGGCAGGGCAATAAAGGCCGGCAGTTTACCAGAGCGGCGGGTACAAGCCTGTACCCTCCCGACCGGCTCCCCTATAATTCGCCGCCACTGAACGCACAGTCACGTGGCTGGTCGAACCACCAGTCACTGAACCAGGAGAGTTTCATGCTGCGCCTTATCGTTCCCACCGCTGCCATTCTGCTGGCGTCGTCCTTCACCGCTCAGGCTGCCTCCCTGAGTGAGCAGAATCTGAACCGCGAGCTGCGCAACGTCGCCGCCCAAAGCAGCGTCGGCACGCCACGCGCCATCAGTGAAGACATTCTTGATCAGGGCTTCACCGTTGAAGGCACTCAGTTGATCAACCACCTGAGCGTACAAAAGAGCCACGCCGACAAAATGCGCGCTGACCCTAAAGCCGTGTATTTCCAGTTGGGCGCCTCGGTGTGCAACAACCCGTCGTTCCGCAAGCTGATGGCCAAAGGCGCGATCATGCGTTACGACTTCACCGAAGTGAAAACCAACAAAGCGATCGGCTCCGCCAGCTACCAGGAATCGGATTGCCCGAAAGCCGGCCCGGCGAAGAAGAAGTAATCAACGCGAATTGGCGCGCCGCTGTTCATCCTCGGCGCGCAGTTCGGCCAGCAAGGCCTGTAAATAGTGCGAACGGCGCTCTCCGCCCGCCAAGCGCCGGCAGCACTCCTCTTCGAGACTGAGTTGATGGGTCTCGGCTGATGCTTTCAACATCCGATACAGCTGCGTATCGATCTCCAGAATCACTCTGGCCATGTGTCCCGCCTCCCTGCCACCCGCAAATCCTTGAATAGCGTGCACCTTGCGTACGGTTGTTGACGCAAAGCTGTCGTACGGCGCCTGTACGTTAGTTAATCAGAGGGATTGGCCGCCGGCGGACGTTCGGACGAGCGGTGTCGGCATTGGCTGAAAACCATTAAACGGTTGCCAGCCCGAACGTTGCGGCGCAATGATCAAGTGAGCGCGATTGCGCGCCAGGGTCTAGATTCAGAGTATTCCCGATCATTTTTCAACGGCAGACAAGGAACTGCCGATCGTGTGTTTTTTGCAGCGCGGCACTGACGCCGCTCGTCAGGGCCATCCGCTCTGTGCAGAAGGAGACGTTGAATGCCTTACCAACCGAATGACCTCTTGAGCCGTCATTTTCAGGAAAGCGGTCCCGACCTCATCAGCCAGGTCGAAGCACAACTCAACCGTGTTTCCCCCAACAGCCCGAACATTCCCATCTACCGCGACATGATCCTGACCGTGCTGCGCATGGCCCAGGAAGACCATAACCGCTGGAACGCCAAGATCACCCTGCAGGCCCTGCGCGAACTGGAGCAGGCGTTCAGGGTACTGGAACAATTCAAGGGGCGACGCAAAGTCACCGTGTTCGGCTCGGCGCGCACGCCGGTCGAACATCCTTTGTATGCCATGGCCCGAGAGCTCGGCGCGGCTTTGACCCGCTCGGGGATGATGGTGATTACCGGTGCCGGTGGCGGCATCATGGCTGCCGCGCACGAAGGTGCCGGCCGCGATCACAGCCTCGGGTTCAATATCACCCTGCCCTTCGAACAGCATGCCAACCCGACCGTCGACGGCACCGGCAATCTGCTGCCGTTCCACTTCTTCTTCACCCGCAAATTGTTCTTCGTCAAAGAAGCCGATGCGCTGGTTTTGTGCCCCGGCGGGTTCGGCACCCTGGATGAAGCGCTGGAAGTACTGACATTGATCCAGACCGGCAAAAGCCCACTGGTGCCGGTGGTGCTGCTGGATGCGCCGGGCGGCACATTCTGGCAAGGCGCGATGGACTTCATCCGCCAGCAACTGGAGACCAACCGCTACATCCTGCCAACCGACATGAAGTTGATGCGACTGGTTTACACCGTTGAGGAAGCGGTGGAACAGATCAATCAGTTCTACAGCAACTTCCACTCCAGCCGTTGGCTCAAACGTCAGTTCGTGATTCGCATGCATCACAAGCTCAGCGAGCAGGCACTGGAACACATGCAGGAAGCCTTTGCGGATCTGTGCCTGAGCGACCAGTTTCATCAACACGACTACAGCGGTGAGGAACACGATGAAGCGCAGTTCAGCCATCTGGCGCGACTGGCCTTCGCTTTCAACGCGCGCACTCACGGGCGTCTGAGGGAGTTGATTGATTACATCAACCTGCCGGAAAACTGGGCTCATTCAAAACCGCAAACAGCGCAACGTTCGCGCGAACCCTCCAAGGTAATTTGAGGGCAAAAAAAAACGGCCCGCTATTTTCATAGCGGGCCGTTTTTATTGAATCGATTTAATCGTCCATGCCTCGACCGCTGAACAAGCGGTTGATCATCTCCATCGAAAAACCCCGATACGCCAGGAACCGGCCTTGCTTGGCCCGTTCTTTCGCATCAATCGGTAAATGCCCGGAGAACTTCCTATGCCACGTTTCCTGCAGTTGTTCCTGCCAGCTGATACCGCTTTCGCGCAGGGCGAGTTCGATATCGGCACGTTGCAAACCGCGCTGGCTCAGCTCTTCGCGAATCCGCAAAGGGCCATAGCCGGAACGGGCACGGTAGGAAACAAAGCTTTCAAGGTAACGGGCTTCAGAAAGCAGTCCCTCTTCCGTCAAACGGTCGAGGGCTGTTTCGATCATCTCCGCCTCAGCGCCGCGTTGACGCAATTTGCGCGTCAACTCGACTCGACCGTGCTCGCGGCGTGCGAGCAGGTCCATGGCGGTTCGCCGCACCGCGACGAGGGTATCGAGTACGGCAGTGGTCATCGCTGCAATCAGATGTCAGCGTCGGCCAGGTCGTCTTCAGTCTCTTTGACTGCAGAAGCCTTGGAGTCACCGATCGCTGCTGGAGTCAGCAGTTTGTCACGCAGTTGCTTCTCGAGCTTCGCGGCGATTTCCGGGTTGTCTGCCAGGAACTTGGCCGAGTTGGCCTTGCCCTGACCGATCTTGGTGCCTTCGTAGGCATACCAGGCGCCGGATTTTTCAACGAAACCGTGCAGCACGCCCAAGTCGATCATCTCGCCATTGAGGTAGATGCCCTTGCCGTAGAGAATCTGGAACTCGGCCTGACGGAACGGCGAAGCAACCTTGTTCTTCACAACCTTGACACGGGTTTCGCTGCCGACCACTTCGTCGCCTTCCTTCACCGCGCCGGTACGGCGGATGTCGAGACGAACCGAAGCGTAGAACTTCAGCGCGTTACCACCGGTGGTGGTTTCCGGGCTGCCGAACATCACGCCGATCTTCATGCGGATCTGGTTGATGAAGATCACCAGGCAGTTGGCGTTCTTGATGTTACCGGTGATTTTACGCAGCGCCTGGGACATCAGACGGGCTTGCAGGCCCACGTGCATGTCACCCATTTCGCCTTCGATTTCAGCCTTCGGTACCAGGGCTGCCACGGAGTCGACGATGATCACGTCAACCGCGTTGGAGCGCACCAGCATGTCGGTGATTTCCAGAGCCTGTTCACCGGTGTCCGGCTGGGACACCAGCAGGTCGTCGACGTTGACGCCCAGCTTGCCGGCGTACTCAGGATCGAGGGCGTGTTCGGCGTCGACGAATGCGCAGGTCGCGCCGGCTTTCTGAGCCTGGGCGATCACGGACAGTGTCAGTGTGGTTTTACCGGAAGATTCCGGACCGTAGATTTCAACGATACGGCCTTTTGGCAGGCCGCCAATGCCGAGCGCGATGTCCAGACCCAGAGAGCCAGTGGAGATAGCCGGGATCGCCTGACGGTCCTGATCGCCCATACGCATCACGGCACCCTTGCCGAATTGACGTTCGATCTGACCCAGGGCCGCAGCCAAGGCTTTCTTCTTGTTGTCGTCCATTAAAGTCCTCACGTAATCAATAAGGCCTGACGGCCAACACCTGTATAAGTAGCCAGTATTATTCCACAGCGTTCGCGGATCGCCTACCCCTGATTTTCGATTTCTCGTGCCGCTAGTCGCAGGAGCCCCTCTAGCGCGGCCTTCACCGTTTGTCGGCGGACTTCGTCGCGGTTGCCGGGGAAGTGTTGAACCTCACTGGTCAGCGTATCGCCAACGCCCCACGCCAGCCATACCGTGCCGACCGGTTTGTTCGGCGAGCCGCCGTCCGGCCCGGCAATCCCGCTGACAGCCACGGCAAATCGAGCCAGGCTTTTGTCCTGAGCACCACGCACCATCGCTTCAACCACCTCGCGACTGACCGCGCCCACCGTTCCGAATAATTCGGCCGGTACATTCAATTGCTGGGTTTTCTGCCGGTTGGAGTAGGTCACATAACCCGCTTCAAACCATGCCGAACTGCCTGGGATCCGCGTGATCGCTTCGGCAATACCGCCACCGGTACAGGACTCGGCGGTGGTCACGTGGGCATTGAGCACTTGCAGACGTCGGCCAAGTTCGGCGGCCAGTTGGGTGATCTCTTTCACGGCGTGCTCCGGATCGTGTGGAATGCCTCCACCGTACACGAGCCGGTTGCGCTTTCAATACACAGACTCATTCAAAATGTGCAGGCGCCAGCGCTCGGACATAGGCCTGACACGCCTGCAAGGCAATCAGTCCGCGGTCGCCGGTATCGGTGATGGCGATAATTCGTTGAGCATGCGCCGGGTCAAGTCGGGCGCGTACGGCTGCATGATCCACGCCGCTGTCGCCGGCGGTGGCTGGCACGTTGCCGCCTGAGGCAGCGTCGCTGGCGTCGAGAAGGACTGACAGGCGCACATCAGCAGTGGCAAGGCGATCGCGCAGGCGATCCTGATCACGTTGGGCATCGCTCAGCGCTCGATAATGGGTTTGTTCACTGGTCGCGAGCCGCTGCTCCAGCGCCAGACGTTTATCCTGCTCGGCCTGTCGTGCGATGGCGGCGGCAGAATTCTGTTGATTGAGGACTTCGGCGTTTAACCGGGCCTGCTCGGCCAGTTGCCGCCCGTAGCGCCACTCCTGAAACTGCCAGGCCGCTGCAAACGCACCCGCAGCCAGCAACAGAACGCCGATCATTCGCCAGGGGATTGGCATAGCACCGCCCTCGCCCGCGCCCAGATTTCCAGGCGATCCTGCAGGCCGTTCAACCCGCCGTTGATGCGACGGGTAATGGTGTTGAACTGATCGCGGTCGGCCAGTGCGTTCAAACCTTTCTGCTCCCAGAACCATGCGGCGGATTCGGCGGCCCATTGCGGCTGTTCGAGCAGCTCGGGCAACGACAGCAGACGCTCATCGCCGAACAGGCCGAGGCTGCACTGGCGATAGTTCGAACGGCCAGTAATCTGTATCAACCCGCGCCCCCGATATTTTTGTCCGTCGCCGTCAGCCTCGGGAGTGTTGCCCAGACGCAAGGCCAACGTACCCGTGTCGTATTTGCTCAGGTATTGGTTGTTGCCCAGTTCGCGCACATAGCGCAACTGCCCCGACTCATGGCCGACTTGCGCAAGGAACGCCGCGATACGTTTCGGCGTGTCGATATGACGGCGCTCCATGGCACTGTTGAGCGCCGAAACAAAAACGCCCGCTTGGGAGCGGGCGTTGGGCATGATGTCGATAAGGTTGTTTTCAGTTATTTGCATAATGCTTGATCCTCCCTGGATATTGTCCCGATTGAATCACGGTTGAACGCCAATGCCGCTCAGCCATTTTTTTGCCAGAATTTTCAGGGTGCTGTCCGGCGCGGGTTCTTCAGGCGATGCGAAGACCCAACCGAGGGTGCCGAAGTTGGCGGTCCAGTTGATTTGTGGCGTCGGAATGATTTCAGTGATGTCGACCCAGAGCAGATCCGGATGAAACATCTCGGCCATATTTCCGTCGGTGGAGAACAACTCGACCACCGCGTCGTTGACGATGCGTGCGTAGGTTTTCATCAGGCGTACTCAAAGATGATCACGGCGCCCGGTGCTCCTGAAGCACCCGGCCGGCCAGACTGACTGGGGGCATTGGCGATGCCACCGGCTCCGGAACCGAACCCGGAGCCAGGTGCGGCAATGGCACCCTGCGCGCTGCTGGCAACCCCACCACTGCCCAAGGGTGAGTTGGCACCGTGTCCGGCCAGAGTCGACGCGTTGATGGATATACCTGACGAACCGGCAGCTCCGGCCATGCTGACGATATTTCCACCTTTCGCTGCCTGGCCGGGATACCCCCCGACATACAGCCCAGTACCCGGGAAAGCGGTGTAGCCGAGCGATGTCGAACCCGCACCGCCGGGCGCTGAAACCAGCGATCCCAGAGAGCTGGTTCCGCCGGCTCCAGCGTCAGTTGCGACCAAGCCGCCGGCGCCACCGACACCGACTGTTACTACCTGACTGGCTCCAACCGTCGAGGCTGGAAGCCAAGCCTCTGCATAACTACCGGAAGCTCCTCCACCGGCGGCTGAATATTGGGAAGCGACGGTGGCAACAATTCCTGCACTTCCTCCGCCACCGCCGACAACTTTCACCAGCACATTTTTCATGCCCATCGTTGGCACGTAAGTCCCCGACGCAGTAAACGTCTTCACGCCCAACAACCGCCCGGTGAGACCGTTGCCACCGCTTGCAGAGACCAGCACCCAACTTTCCAGTGCTGCGCTATACATCACCGAACACACACTGCCGCCGACAATCTCGGCAGGCCGCAATGCACTTGATGCAAGGTTGACCAGCGGCTTGGGCATCAGCCCATTCGGTGCAAACGTACTCGCCCCGGTATTGGCATTACCGGCAGTAAAGCGCAGCGCCAAGCCGTCCTTCAATACGGTGACGGCGGGCACATAATTGGCCATGTACAGATTGGCCGCACCGATGTCAGTGGCATGTTTGTCTTCACCTGCCTGACTGAGTTTTTTCACCGCTTGCAACAACTGGGTTGCATCAGCTTCGCTCGGCTCAATGCCGGCGGATTTGACGACGTTCAACAATTCATCGGTGACGCTGTTGCCCCAGGTCGCCGGGATCAACGATCCGGGCAATCCCGCGACGACGTCTTCATTGACGAATTTGCCATTCACCAGCCCGACGCTGGGAACGTTTTTTGGATAGTCCATTTCAACTTCCCTGATGACTTACAGCGCAGCAGCCAACCACTTCGGCGCAACCGGCCGATGCTCACTGAACGGAAATAAAGAACCCTGCGGCCAGTCCCGCAATTCACGGCGATAGGTTTGCAATTCGGCGTACTGTTCGGTGGTCAATGTGGTGCCGCCGCCGTCCTCCAGCTCATCACGATCACGGGCCACCAGACCGTCGGTGGCGGCGAGTTGCGCCGTACGCCACGAGCGTTCGATGTCGGCAGCTTCATCCGGTGAAGGCGGCGGTGGATCGACAAGAATCGGATAGCCGTTATCGGCACGCACGCCGATCACTTTCGGGATGACCGCCATCTGCTGCAGCAGCGAGATCCAGTAACCCTGAGGAATTTCTATAACGTCGTCGGGAATGTCCGTCGAGTTGATACCCGGTACATAGGCGCCCCGGGTACTGGCGCTGAACAAAACATTGAACGGATTCATTCAGTAGCCCTTTGCAAGGTAAAAAACACCCCAGTTCGCACTGACGTCACCGGTGTAGCTGCGGACCTTCAGCCGGCAGCCCTGTTTCGTCGCGGAGTTGGAGTACATGATGACCATCGCGCCGTCGCCCCCCGAGTGGATGGCCACGATCGATGAAAACGCGTTGGGAAAAGAGATAGGAAAGCTGACATTTACGTCGCCTTTGGCATCCGTGGTGCCAACGCCCCACTGGTCGATGTTACCGCTGGGATAGCGTTGATAACCGACGTTGCCTACAACACCGGAATGCGCTGTTGCGTACCTATCGCTGACCGATCCCCCATATAAACGCCACTGATTGCTCAGTTTGATCAGATAAGCGGAATCACCAAGATCCAGCTTCAGCGGTCCGAATGTGCCATTACAGGTTTCGATCTGTTCATTGGCTGCCGGACTGATCGTCAATATACCGGTGCCCGCATTGATCACGTGAAGGGTACTGGCGTGGGCAATTCCGTTGATTGAAGGCAACGTCGCCGTGATCGGCGAGTTACTCGCAAAGCTGGCGACTCCACCGATATTGGCAGCACTCAGAACGGTGCTCGCGCCATAGGACGCGAAACCGGAAAACTGCAAACCGGTTCGGGTTACGAATTCAGTCGTTGCAACCGATTTGCCACTGTCGAATTGCGGCGCAGTGACAAATAACTTGTTACTGCGCAAAGCCCCCAGCAACTGATCATTGGCGGACTCTGTAGGCGTAAGACCGGCAGCCTGGATGACCTTCAGTAATTCCTGCGTGACGCCGTTTCCCCAACTCGCCGGAATCAACGATCCCGGTTTACCCGCTACCGGATCCTCATCGACAAACTTGCCGTCCACGAGGCCCGCACTGGGAACACTTTTTGGATAATCCATTTACTCATCTCCTGATCTGAAAACACATGCAACTTGATGGCGTTAGCCAACATCAGCGGCGAGCCACTGGGGGGCCGACGGCCGGGAGACTGCCGAAGGAAACTGGCTTGAATCAGGCCAGTCGCGCAGTGCCTGGCGGTATTCCAGCAACTGCAGATACTGCGCAGCCTTGAGCGTTGTCCCACGCCCCAGCGCCTGCTCGTCGCGATGCCGCGTCACCCACCATTCCGTGGCCGACAGACTGGACTGACGCCAGGTGCGCGCTGCCGCCAGAGGCTCTTGCTCATCGACCACCGTTTCAGGAATGAACACAGACTTGCCCATGTCCGGCAACGGTGTGACCTCATGGCGCAGTTCAGTGAGGGGCGCGCCGATCTCAACGTGCATGCCTTCCGGCACCTGCACCATCGCCTCGACAAAAGCCGGTGCATACAGTTGAGTGATTGCGTACTCACCGGTATCGATCAGTTCGATCGCGATACCGTTTTCCAGTCGTGCATAACGGGCCATTACTCGTACTCCCAGATTTCACAGAAGGCATTGCCGCCGGCGCCGCTGACGACGGAAGCGGAAGCATTTGTCGAGCAGGAGCCGCTGCCACCGGAGCCTCGCCCGCCGGAGATGCCATTTCCATTGACGCCTACACGTGTGCCACCACCGTCAAACGGGCTGGCAGCCCCGGCGCCGGAAACGACACCCCAATTGAAGTTGTACATCGCGAACTCACCAGGGGTGCCACGAGCGTTGGCCAGACCTCCGCCCGTGACGATTTGACCGCCAGCACCGCCCATGACGAAACCGACCGTCGTTGCTGTCACCGGGAATGAAAGGATTTGCCCGCCTGCACCGCCAGCGGCGCTCATATAGGTGCCGAAGGAAGCACCGCCCCCGGTCATCCCGGTCGTATTGACTGCAGCGCCGCCCGCCCCCAAAGACACAGGTACGCCAGCCAGCATTTGCGCGGTCACGTCGTAGAGACTCTCCGCATAGGCGCCGGAACCACCGCCACCACCAATACGGTGATTATTGGCGGGGACAGGTTCACAGCCACCACCGGAACCACCCGCGCCGACCAAGCGCACACGTATGCGTTTCGCTCGGGGATGGGGTTTGTAAAGCGTGATACCGACGGATTCGAACTGCCTGACTGCCAGCAGCCGTCCCACCGCATCGGTGATGCCATAACCGGCCAACGTGGTTGGGGTATTTTTTAGTTTATTGAAGTCGACCAGTGCAGCGATTGCGGTAGCCAACTGATCGGTTTTTGCTTCATCCGGTGTCAATCCGGCAGCCTTGATCACGTTGAGAATTTCTTGCGTGACGCTGTTGCCCCAATCGGCCGGAATCAACGATCCCGGGGAACCGGCGAGCGGGTTTTCATCGACGAAGCCGCCGTTGACCAGCCCCACGCCGGGAATACTTTTTGGATAATCCATTGCACTGCTCCCTGTGCCGAAATCAGTTGGCTACGGCTGTGCCGGGTGTGACCGGCCAGGTAATTTCATCGGGGAAACCAGCCTGCTTTTCGATACGATTCAGCTCGACGCTGTAGAGCTTCCACTCGATCAGCAGCAGTTGTTCGTCATGGCTGGCATCGCCGATGTCTTCGGCGTATTGCAGGGGCGCGATGCGCAGCACGGCATCGCGTAGCAGTGCGTCGCGCTGATCGAGGCATTGCTGTCTTACGCTCACCAAACGAGCCTGCTCATCCAATACCCAGGTGTTGTCGCGCCAGACATGGAACTCCCCTGGCCATGGCTCTGCGGTCAGGGTGTTTGGCAACTCTCCCAGCTCGGTCCAGATCTGATGGGTACCGCCGTCCTTGCGATAAACCATGCCCCGACGGTCGATCACTTCACGGGGGACACCGTTGATCAGCGCCCAACTGCGACCGGCTTCCGGCTCAGGCAACTCGTAAGCCAGCTCAACAGCATTACCGGGCAACTGAACGCCGATACCTGGCGTGGCAATGAACTCGACAGGCCCGGACAGAGCGCCCGAACCATCAAATAGATAATTGAACATAAAGCGCCTCAGATGAGTTTGATGCGGCCGGGATAGGCCATGTTGCGCGGGCGGGATTTGAAGGCGTAGAGCAGTGTCGCTGACGGGTCCATTTGATAACTGGTACCCGCTGGATAAATCGGGCCGCCATTGCTCAGCCCCGATACGTACTGAGGCTCCTCTCGAGTATCCGCCCCCACTGCCGTCAGGCTGTCCGTCCAGCGCGACCCGACGGCACCGCCACCATTCGCCCCCATCGCATACGAGTGCGTCGATCCAGGCTGAAAAGTACCCATCCCGCGTCCGGTATCCACACCACGACCTTCATCCAGAACCCGAAGGAACTCCCCTCGCCCATCAGGACCGCGAAACGTCGTCGTACCGTCACCTGTGGTCCATTTGCCCTCAGTGCTCGCCCGAAAGGCTTCAGCGCCCAACATGCCTGATTGCTGGGCGTGATCCCACAGCCACGGCCATTCCGCGCGCTTCATGACAGAGCCATTAAGCGCGCCGTATCCGCCGGGGCTGAGCATGACGGTTGTCTCGAAAAACGGCCGGCCAAGCGGGGTATTGTCGAAGCGTCCGACCGGCCACCAACTCCCGGCCCCATCACTGCGCAAATGCCACCAGTCTCCGCCGCCCATCAACACGAAAAATGGATAACCGCTGGCCGCCAGATGCGTATGAAAGCGAATGCGATCCGTGCCCGATGCCTGGATGATCATACGGTTGCCGCTGTTGTCCACCCGCCGAACAATCACATCACGCACACCGAGTGCGATGTTGGCCGGTGGTAGCAGCAAGGTCACCGGGCCGGGGCTGCCATCGATCAGGACGAGGCCGAGTTCGGCATCGGTCAGGGTTTTCGACGCGGCCAATCGGGTGATGACCGAACGCATCGGACTCGTGCTGCCGATGATCGACTGAATCGCCTTGTACAACTGCCCGGTATCCGCCTCGGACGGCACTAACCCGCCGCCGGTAACCACACTCAGAATCTCCTGAGTCACACTGTTGCCCCAAACCGCCGGAATCAACGAACCCGGCGTTCCCGCCACTGGGTTTTCATCGACGAAACGACCATCGACCAGACCGACGCTGGGGACGCTTTTTGGATAGTCCATAATTGGTTTTCCTGTACCTGGAATATTGATAGGCGATGCCGACAAAGCAGCATCCAGTCACTCGGCAGTCATCCAGGCAGGCTTTTTCGGTCGAGAGCGTTTGGCGGGAAATTTCTTCGCTTGGGGCCACTTGCGCAGCGCCTGCAGGTAGGTCAGCAGCGTCAGGTATTCAGCGTCGGACAGCGTGGTGATCTTCATCAGTTCCACTTCGTCACGGTGACGATCGCGCAACCAGACAATCCGGTTGAATTCCTGATCGCGCCACGCCTTGGCTTCGGCCGATGTTTGCTCTTCAGAAAGAGCTGTCATCTCGACCAGGATCGGCAGACCTTGCTCGTCATGGGATCGCTCGGTACCCGCTACAGGATTTGCGATGACCGACTCATAACGCGCCTCGTCGATTTCAACGGCATCGTCCGGAAGGCTGGTGTGATAACCCGACAAATAGGTGTTGCCGGTGGTGCGGCTATAGAAACGTTTCATGTCAGTTCCCCACCCCCAGGACAGTGACAAAACCGGAGCCACCGGAATTACTCAAGACTTGAACCTGGCTGGGATCAAAGTAGGTCACCAAAGGTGGAGTGACGATATCGAAAAAGGGTGCGTTGCCACTGTGCGAGTAACTTGCCCAGGTAGCGGCGCACTGGGTCTTGAAAGCCACCGGCCACGGTTTTGCAACATAGGTTTTATCTGTAGCGACGGTGATCATGACCCACTGGATCATGAAGCCCCCCAACCAGCTCGGAAAAGCGATATAGCCGTTCGCGCCAATGCTGTAGGAAACACCAAACCAGAGCTTTTTCGGCGTGACGAAAGTGGTGTCATCCGTCCCCGCATTGACCTGGGCTTGAGTCGCGATCCGCGCCCAGCCAAAAACCGTTTCAGTGGCTTGCACCACTTTCTTTTCGATCGCCTGGAACACCCGCTGCGGCGTCATCAGACGGCTGCTGCTGGTACCCGCCTCGGCCTCATCCTTGCTTGCCAGAGAGTCATTTCTGCCTTTCTCGACAATTGCCGAAATCGCCGCTTTGAGTTGCGTAGTGTCGTCCTCGTCGGGGACTAGTCCGGCGGCAGTGATCACGTTGATTACTTCATCGGTAACGCTGTTGCCCCATCGCGCCGGAATCAATGAGCCCGGCGTTCCCATCAATGGGTTTTCATCAACAAATTTGCCATTCACCAGCCCGGAACTGGGCACACTCTTCGGATAATCCATCCCCTCATTCCTCCCTAGTCATAATTGATGTGCACCTTGGTATGCGCCGGTGCGCTGCGGTGGATCAGGCATTCCAGCGCCGAACCCGGGTTCACGCCAAAGCGCTCGCCCCAGTAGCTCGCACCGAATCGCCGACCGAGCAGCAGGCGGCCGCCGGTGTTGAGCGTCCACATGAACTGCGCTTCCCACGTACCCCAGTGCGCCGAGCCGAAGCGCGAGCGGCCCATGCGTGGGGCTTCGAGTTCGGTGATGGTGGCGTTGGGGTAACCCTGGCTTTTGGCGATGTCGATGTAGTAACCGACGGCCTGGCTGCCGACCGCGAGCAAGCGCCGGCGTACGGCGAGGCGGCGGTCGTCGAACAGCGGTGTGGCGCCCAGGCACGGGTCGGGCAGGTTCATCACCCGTTCCCAGTCCGGCACCAGCTCGCTGACGCCGGCCGGGTCCATTTCGTTGAGCAGGTCGGCAGCACGCGCATCGAGGCGCGCCAGTTCGACGGCGACGCCTTGCAGCACTTCCTCTAGTTCCGGCACGCGCTCCGGGTCCCACGCCGGGCCGCTGGGCAGCAAGGCGCGCAGTTGCGCCTGATATTGCGCGGCGGTTCTTATGCCCCCCATACGCAACCTCCAAAGGTCAGCAGTTCGCTGTCGTTGGCCGTGACGTTGGCGACGGGGGCTGTCAGCACGTGGTCGGTTTCACCGGCGGCGCTGCTGATCGCTTCACGGATATGGCTGATCAGCAGATCCTCGCCGAGGTCGGCCTCGCGGTTGTGCAGGTCGCGCAGTTGGGTTTCGACGGCTGCGCGTACAGCGCTGGTGTCGGGGGTCAACTTCAGGCGATAGGTCACGGGCACCTGAATCGGTGGAAGCACATGCACTTCCGCCGTCACCGGGCGCAGTGGCTCGATGTAGGCCTGCACCTCGGCCAGTTGCTCGTCGTTCGGCACCGGTTGCGGGTCGTCGTCACGCATGATGTACACGCCGACGGTGCCAGGGCCAAGCAAGCCTCCCCGGCACCAGGCGCGCGTCACGCCCGGCACTTCAAGTGCCCAGGTTTCATAGTCACTGGCCGAACCGCCATGGGGAATCACGCGATAGGAACGGATCACCCGCGAACGCAGCGATTCCAGACTTTCCCGCGCCACACCACCGCTGAGTCCCGGCGCCAGCACGACAAAACTGTTGCCAATCACGCCGGCAATCGGCTGCACCGGTGTCAGCGCCAGCCCGCCGTCGGCATTGCCGAGGCTGCCGGCATCGAGCGCGGCGATCGTGGTGGTGTTGCTGCCATTGACGGTCGTGCGCGCGGCGGTGACTTTGTAGGTGCGACCGTCATTGGTTTGCAGCAGCGTATCGGCGTCGAGCACCGCGCCGGCAGTGGCGGTAAAACTCACCGTGCCGGTGGCCACTTGTGCCGGTTTGCGCGGCTGGTTCAGACGCAGTGCGGCAATGCGCTCCAGGGTCGACTCGTCGGCCTTGTCCGGCAGAATCTGCTCGGCAATCCAGTCGAGATAACCGTACAAGCCATAAGCCGCGCCACCGAGGGTACGGGCCAGCACTTGCGCATCGGACTGGCGCAGCGAATCGCCGGCCAGGTCGCTTTGGGTGCGCTTGATCAGCACCGGCAGCGAAGGGGTTTCAAACGGCATAGATCACCTGCCAACTGTTATCGGGGTTGATGTCCAGACGTTCGCCGTCGGCCAGGGTCAGGACCGTGCGCAGGTTCAGACGCTGAGCGTCGAGGCGTTCGCTGATGATGTCGATGGCGCTGCAATGGCCGTCGTCGATCAGCCATTGCAAGGCTTCGCGGGCATAGAACTCAGCGTCCATCTGCGTTTGTCGGGTCAGTTTCACCCGGCGCAGCAGCCACAGCCGCGAGCCGATGCGGTCGTCAGCGACGGTGGGAAACGTGTCGCCCCACCAGCCGAAACGTTCGTCGTCGTCGAGGGCGTCGTCATCGGCGGCGCGGCGCCAGGTGAACAGGCTGATGAGCACGGCGCGTGTCAGCGCGGTATGGAGATTGGGGCTGATCAGCATCACCTGCCCCCTGCCGGCGCGCCGGTCTGGCCGCTGCCGGCCTGTACGCCGACGTGCACGTGTTTGATCTGGCTGATGCCGCCGGCCAGCTGATCGCCGCTGGAGACGATCTTGCCGGTCTGATTAATCACCGGTGTATCGAAGTTCACCGCGCTGCTGGCGCGGATGTTCAGCGTGGCGGTTTCAATGTCGATGATTCGCCCGCGCTTGAAGTGAATCCTGTCGCCCTCGTCCGTGTAGATCGCCACTTCGCCCGACGCCAGCGATTGCAGGCGATAGCGGCGGTCAGCGATGACCAGGGCGATGGCGTGGGAACGGTCACCGCCGATGAACGTGACGACACCTTCGGCGCCGGCCAGCGGGTGACTGGTGAAACCGTAAGGTTCAAAGTGCTCCATATCGTCGTTCACTTCGCCGGCGGTGAGGCGCATTTGCAGCGATTGCAGCTTGGATGCCGAATTGGCGAGCACGACAGTGCCGCGCGCCAGCAGGCGAGTCAGTAGGCTCATGAATTGTCCTCAAGTGGTGAGGTTGATGCTGATCCCTGTGGGAGCGAGCTTGCTCGCGAAAGCGTCCTGACAAGCACCAGAGCGGTGTCTGATCTGACGCCTTCGCGAGCAAGCTCGCTCCCACAGGGGCGGGCGTCAGGCTGATGGTTTTTTCGGGGGGCTGGGATTGGCATCGAAGGTATGCGGCGGCGCCACTTGCAGCGTGGTGACCGAGCCTTGTGCCGACAGCGAGTACGTGACTTTGGAAATCAGCATGTCGCCGTCAAACCCAAGCACCGGATCCGTGACTTTGACCAGCGTGTTGTGCCGCCAAAGATCACCGTTGGCTTGGCGCCAGCCCTGCACCTGATACGTGGTGGTCTGCGCCCGGCCCATACGGGTGGCGCTCTCCCACTGGGCGCGTTGCTGGGCCAGTTCGAACGTCAGCGCGGTGCCCTCGTTGATGATGGTGGTGCGTCGACGTTTGAAGCTCAGATCGGTCGCGCTGGATTCAACCTCGCTGACCGCCGCCCCGCTCTTCTTGTCCGAACCTTTCTGCTGGCCGATCACCCGGTATTCGGAGAACACCTGGCTCTGATCCATGGGGGCGTTGGCCGACAGGATATTCTTGCCCAGCTCCAGCGCATCACTGGCCCGCCCACCACTGCCAGGCTTGGCCAGCACCAACCGGCCCTGCGCGTCATCGGTGGAAAACACCCGGAACAGCGAGAGTAACCGGTCGATCGACTGGAACACCGTTTCGCCCGGCACGATGGTGTGCTTGGCGAGCCGCGCGGTCTCGGGAATTTCATTGACCACCATCAGCCCGTACTCCATCGCCAGCGCCTGAACGATGTTCAACAGCGGTTGCTCCTGCCACTGGTTCGGCTGGTTTCTGGCGGCGCAATCGACCAGATCCTGGGTCTTGGAACTGCCTTCGATGCTCAGACTGATCTGCCGTCCGTCATAGCGGATCGGTGCTTTGAACACGTAGCCGGTGAGCACCAGGTCCTGGCCGATTTTCACTTCGCAGGGGTCACCCGGTTTGATCCGCTGGTCCACGGTTTGCCCCGGCCACTGCCAGGTGATGTCAAGTTTGAAAGTGCGGAACTGGCGCTCCAGATCGGCCGTGATTTCCACGCTTTTCCAGCCGCCGTATTCCATGTTGTTGACGGTCAACGTGACGCGGTTATCCATCTCGCTCATGGCTCACTCCCTGGACACTTTCACGTCGTTGGGTGAAAAGCCCGGATGGTTCATCGCGTTGCTTTGAGTCACCTGAGTCACCCGTGTCGCATCGGCAAATTGCTTGTAGGCCACAACCAGCGCCGGCAGGCTTTCCTGGAACGATTTGGTGACCTGCCGCACACCGGATGACGCCACTGCCTTGAGATGCGCCAGCAGCGCTTCCTTGACATCGTTGATTGCCTGGTGGTGCTGGGGATCGGCCTTGTCCAGCATCGGATCAATGGCCACCCCGACCGCCTTCTGCAGCGCTTTCATTTCATCGGTCACCGGTACTTCCTGACGGGTCACCGGTTGATCCGCCTGATGAGCCACCGAAGGTGTCGACGACAGCTTCACGGCGGGGCTCGCCACTGGCATCGACGCCACCCACTGCGCCACTTTGACCAGCATCGTGTCCTGCACCAGATCGGCCATGGCTTGCGCTGCCGCATTGGTGTCCTTGCCGGTGGTAATCTTCGGCGCATCCGCCTTGCGAATGGCTTCGAGTTGCTGGGAAACGTCGGCAATCACACCACGGTAGCCCTCTTTCGCGAACGCCTTCAGCTCCTTGATATCGCCGAGCAAACCTTTGAACTCCGCCGCCACTTCCTTGGGCAACTCCTTCACTGCCTTGACCAGTTCGGTGATCTGGCGGTACTGCTCGATCAGCGGCTTGAGCTGTTCTTTGATCACCTCATAAACCCCGGTCAGGCTGTTGCGCAGATTGGCAATGCCGATCCGCGCAGCCTTGATCAGCGTCATCGCCTGTTCGAAGCGTGCCACCGCCGAACCCAGCAGTGTGTCTGCCTTGACCAGCAAGACTTTCTGCGTGCTGACGCTGGCAGTCGGAAACGGCAACGGCTGATCGGGATAAAACTTCAGGGTAAAGGTCACTAACCCGCCGTCCTGGCGGGTGTGGGTCATGTCGCATTCACCGACCTTGACTTGCAGGCGCCCGAGCCACGGATGTACCAGTTCACCATTGCCCGCCTCCAATGCCTTGAGCAGCTTGTCGCGCTGTTCCAGGCAATCGGCGCCGATGATGAACGCCGTGACATCGTGGATCCTGGCCTGTTGGCCGAGATCTTCGAAGTACGGCAGATCGCGTTGCGGATACTCGTGCAACTGACCTTTGCGACCGACCGGGGTTTTCGCCTGATCAATCCAGAAACCGACACCCCGAAAGGATGCCGGCAACAAACGGTCACGCCAGTTCATTGGAACCTCCTGCCGACAACGAGCGATAGCCGATGCGCGAAGACAGCGCCAGGCCCGGTTGATTGCTTTGCGGTTGATCGGTGCGCAATCCGGCCGGCGCATTTTCGAAGCGCACGGTCAGGCCGCCTTCGAGTTGCGTACGGTTGTTAATCGCGCTTTGTTGAATCAGTGCGCCAGAACTCTGTGGCAACGAACCACTTTGCAGTGCACCGTTACCCGCCGATTGCGGCGTTGCTGCGAAGAACGCCGGCGCCAACTCCCCTTTGCCTTCGGCATTGGTCTGGCGTTGCGCTTCGGTGAACGTTTCAACCTTGCCGGTGACCTTGGCGATCAGTCCGGCAAAGCCGCCGTCGAACAACTCTTTGATCGGCGCAATGACGGTTTGCAGTTTTTGCCACAACTCGCCAAACCACTCGGTGATCGGCCCCCAGTTCTTGATGATCTGCCCCAACGGCGTCCATTCGAACATGCTGTGCAAAAACTCGAGTACCGGTGCGGCCAACGCCTGCACCACGCCCCACAGTGCCGAAAACACTTCGCTGATCGGTTGCCAGTACATCGCGATCTGTTCCAGCGGCGACCATTCGAACAGGCTCTGGAAGAAGCTTTTGATCTGCTGCGCCGAGGCTTGCAACGCGGCCCAAACCGGTTCGAAGAAGGTCACGATGCTGCCCCAGTTGTTGACGATCATCCCCAGTGGGGAAAAGTCGAACAACGTGCCGAAGAAGTCCTTGATGGCTTGCGCCGCCGGTTGCAGCGCCGTCCAGATCGAGCCGAAGAAGCCAGTGATCGCCCCCCAGTTGTTGATGATCATCCCCAACGGTGTCCAGTCGAACAGACCTTTGAGGAATGCCATCACCGGCACACTCAAGGCCTTGAGCAAGTCCCAGATCGCCGAAAACAGACCGGTCAGCGGCGCCCAGTTTTCCAGGATCATGCCGGCGGGCGTCCACGAGAACACCGATTTGAAAAAGTCGATCACTGGCGCGGTGACCGCTTTGACCTTGTCCCAGATCCCGGAGAACAATCCCGCGACCGGTGACCACAGCGCCGCCAGTGCATCCAGCGGTCGCCAATCGAGGATCGAGCGCAACGTCGCCATCGCACTCACACCGATGTTTTTCACGCCTTCCCACATACCTTTGAAGAACGCGCTGATCGGTGTCCAGTTGGCATAAATGAGACCGGCCGCCACTGCGATACCCATGGCGATCAGCATGATTGGATTGGTCTTGAGCACCATGCTCATGACGTCCATCACCTGGGTCATGCCGGTAACGGCGGTTTGCATCGCCGAAAAGGCAATCGCCCCCGCCGCCAGGCCTTCGACCAGTTTCGGGTTGTCGGCGAGCAGGCTGCCGACCTGGGTCAGCATCGGTTCCAGCCCGACCACCAACGCCCCCACCGCCGGCACCAGTGCCGCGTCCACGGCTGCGGAAACCTTTTCCATCGATGCACTGAACACGTTCATGTTTTGCGCAGCGACTTTCGGTGTGGCGGGCAGGTTGACGGTTTTTGCCGTGTCGCTGACTTCGGTCAACTTGCCCTGAAACGCTGCGGCCGATTTGATCCCCTCCACGAACGGCGTGATCACGCTGCCGCCCTTGAACAGACCGCTGATGTCCAGTTTGCCGAGGCCAGCCTGTTCGAGATTTTTCTTGAAACCCTCAACCTTGGCTTGAAGGGCGCCGAGTTTGGGCGACAGTTCATCGATGCCCGTGATCAGCACCGGCGTTTTCACTTTTTTCTCTTCGTCTGCCATCACTGCACCTGCTGCATCGCATTGATCCGTTGCGCGTGCTCCAGCGATTCGCGAAGCACATCCAGTGGCCTGGCCATCATCTGTTCGGGGTCAACCTTCCAGAACCAGGCCAGGTCATAGGCGACGGCAATCAGGTCGGTGATGGCGCCGACGCCGCACTCATGAAAAAACTCGCAACGGCCCAGCTCAGCGCATTGAGGTCAGCCAGGTCCAACTGGTTGACCGACGACGGCGGAATGCCGGCGCACACGGCGATGTATCTGGCCGCCACGTCCATGTCGAGGCTGACTTCTTCGCTCTTGTCGATCTTGTACGGCAGCGCCTTGATCGCTCGCACTTCCTGCACCGTCGGACGGCGCAGGACGAGTTCGGTCAGGGGCTCGCCGTGAGCTTCGATCGCAACCTGAAGCTTCACGGCGCCGCTCATTGCCAGGTCCCCTTGATGCCTTCGAATTTCAGTTCGATGGTGGCGTCATCGCCTTTGGAGACTGGTTCTTCGACCAGGTAGGCGCCGGCCAGTACGTAGACTTTGCCGTTGCTGAATTCGCAGGTGACGGTGATATCGGTGCCTTCGATCAGCTTCTTCAGCGGGAAGTCGGCGGTGTGCAGCGCGGTCACTTTGAACGACGGCGCGATGTCGGTTTCTTTGTAGAAGCCGGGTACGACGGTTTCGCGTTTGACCGCCATCAGCGGGGCTTCGCAGCCGCCATTGATGGTCAGTTGTGCGCCGTCGACTTTGACGTAGCAGGTGCCTGCAATCAGTTGACCCATGGTGTTACTCCCTTGAATAAAAAAGCCCACACGCGGTGGGCTGAAAACTTGCCGTCAAACGCGCGGATCAAGCCGCGTCGTCGTACTGCAGACGGAACTGGTTGAGCAGTGCGAACACGCGCAGACCGTTGATGTAATCCGGCGGGAACAGCACGTTCACGCGGCTTGGGTCCTGCACGTCGCGTTCGACGATCAGGTGCTCGGCGAACAGTTCGGCATTCTCGACGTGGCCTTCCAGTTCGAGCTTGGCGTACTGGGCGATCAGCTCACCGCGAATGGTCGCCGGGGTGACGATTGGCTGGCCGGCGCCGAAACGCGTGCCGTCGGAGGCCAGTTTGTGCCGGCCGTACTTGCTGGTGATCACGCTTTGCAGACGGCGCACGATGAACGCCGACTGGTGCATGGTTTCGCTGTCCAGGTAGGAGTTGTCGGCCTGACCGTAAGCGTTTTTCTGGTAGGTGGTGATCGAACGCTGGATGCGCACGTAACCGCCTTCGTAATACGCGGTGGCGATGCCGTAGTTGAGCAGCGACTGTCGCTCGGTCAGGGTGAAGCGCTCACTCGCCGGCGCTGGGTCAACACCCGGCAGGCTGCCGCTTTGGGTCGGACGGCTGGCGTCGGCAGAGATGAACACCGCGGTGCGTGCGGCCAGCGCGGCAGCTTGTACCCAGTACGGTTGCGGTACGCCCGGCTCCAGCGCCTGAATGGTCATGTGCTGATCGTTACGGGCCTGGCCTGCGGCGACCAGCGTACCGACGGTGCCGCGTTTGGCGCTGTAGACGTGACCAAACAGTTGCTTGGCCCACGACCAGCGACCGGTGCTGTCATCCATGACCGCTTGCCAGGTGTTGAGGGTCGACAGATCGGACCATGGCAGTGCGATGAACTCGAACGGTTCATCACCCAGTGCGGCAATCGCCGCCACCTGATCCGGCACACCGGCACCGCCGGTCATGGCGGTGATCGCAGTGGTCAGGCCAGCCGGGGTGTCTTCGCCGTTGCTCTTGCCCAGGCGATTGAATTGCAGGCTGATGTCGTTACCGCTGTCGCCAGTCCATTTGGCGTTCAGGGTGACCACACCTTCGGCAGCCGCAGCGCTCACCGGCAGATCGGCCGTGGCGTTGATTTTCTGCGCCAGTGCGGTGGCCGCTTGTGCAGCGGTGGCACCGTTGACCACGGTGGCTTGCACACGTACGCCGCCGACATACAGATTCAACACGCCAGCCTGAGTGGCGGTGCCGGTCAGGGTCAGCACGCCTTTGGCGATGGCGCCTTCGGTGTTGTGCAGCGGCAGGCACCAGATCTCGCCGATCGGGTCAGCCTTGCGGAAGGTCTCGTACATCGAGGCGAGCATCGAGCCTTGGCCGCCGATGCTCTTGGCCAGCGCAACGCTGGAGACCAAAACCAGTTTGCCGACTTCGGTCGGCGCAATGTTGTCGTTGACCTGAGCGACGATCAAACGACGCAGGGTCGAACTCGCGCTATTGGCGGCCGAGTTGTCCATTTCGGCATAGAACAGCGGTACACGAATGTCCGCAGGGATGTTGCTGAATCCGATCGCCATTATTTGGCTCCCTTTTGTTTGGCTGGTGCAGTTTTGAGGGTGATATCGCCGTCGGCCAGACGCCGGCGCCACCAGGCGCTGTCCAGCACTTCACGGCCTTCCAGCGGCAGCAGATCGCCGGCCTCCGGGTCAGGTACGACGCGGCCGGCGGCCGGCAGTACGGTGATGCGATTGCTCATGGGGTTACCTCTGCAGAGAAAGTCATTTCCACGCGCCCATCGGGGCCCGGGCGTTTCAGGTTGGGGTCGGCCGGGTCGATCGCATCGACCCGCACGGTGGCCCCGGTAAAGGACGACAAACCGTCCAGTTCGCGTTCGTGCCAACTCTCCGCAGGCTGACTCGGCAGATTGCGGCCGAGCTGGAACTCGGCAAAAAAGCGCAGCCGGTAGAAGGCGCGGCTGCTGTTGATCGAAACCATTTCGCCGCCGTCATAGACGATGGCGCTGTAGTCGGAAGCGGGTTTGAATCCCACCAGTGCGCGCCACAGTTCGGCACGCAAGTCGTGCAACAGATCCAGCGCTTTTGTGGCGTCGGTGGCGTCAAGCACCAGGACGATTTCGAAGCGGTCGCGGATCGGTTGGGTGGTGAGGTTTTGTGTGGTGCTGTTGCTGGCCAGATCGGCCAGGGGCGTGATGCTGGCGCACGGAGTTTGCAGCGCCGCATCGGCTTGTAATACAGCGACGTCACTGCCTACGGCGATTCGATTGCCCAGCGTCGGGCACTGAGCACGCAATTGCGTGACCAGAGGGGTCATTTTCATGAGGAAGTACCGAGTGGGGGCGGTCGCAGGTCAGCGCCTGTACTCAACCCGAATTAACGAGGGCCCCAGCCCGCAGTTATCAGTCTGGGTTTTGCTTAGAACCACCGGCCGATGGCGAAGCAGTCAAACGAGACTATTAGCTCGTCTCCTTGTACGAACTGACCAAGGCTGAAAGCGCAGATGCTGGCAAAACCAAGCCCTCTGCTGTAGGCGCTGACACTGGTCACCGCCCTAGTCACACCCAATACTCCAACCAGATTCCCAATGACAAATCCCAGCGTCACGAAGGGCATCGGATAAGACCAGTTGAAGCCCATGTTGGACGGGTTGTTAAATATTACGCCGCCCTTGTTGCTGAGGGTGCAAATCAACGTGCCGTCGGCAAACTTGACGTATTCACCGTTGGCATTGGCGCCGCGCTCAATGACGGCTCCGGTTGGAACGCCTTTGTCCTGGCTGACCGTTCCGACCAACGCGGCAACGGCAGCACTGCCCAGTCCGAGGCCCAACCGAGCGGTTGCCGGGGAGTTTCCACCCGTGCCACCTCGTGCTATCGGTACAACAGCGTCCGTTGCCACAGCACCGAGTCCAAGCGCCAAGCGCGCCGAGGCGGCATCCGTCGCGCCGGTTCCGCCACGTACGATGGGCACAATGGTGTCGGTTGCGACTGCACCCAGGCCAAGGCCCTGGCGAGCAGAAACAAGATCCGTTCCTCCGGTGCCGCCATTTCGCAGCGGCAGGACATCGAAGCCACTCACGTCACCCAGTGCCGCCAGCTTCGGGCCGTACTGAACGTTGAGGTTGTTGAATGCATCGGCCAGTGCCTTGGGATAGCCCTGCACGGGCATGATCGAATAGGCCGCAGCGTTGGCCGTCGTTCCCTGGTAAACCGGGGTGATCGACAACATCGCCGGACTGGCGATATTGCTCACTTCATATTGTCGTCCATCAGGTCCGACGAAGGCGTCGCCCACCCGGACGTTAGTCACGAAATCAACGTTGAGGCCAATGACCGCGGGCGAATTGTTGGTGACATTGACCGTACCTGTTCTAAGCCATGGCATGGTGCAGTCCTTTTTTAAGCGAAAAAAAACCGCACTCGGCGGTATGGGGTGTTCAAGACGATCTCGATCAGGTAGCTGTCAGAAAGCCAGTCCGCCCTGCGGCAAGACCGGGTCAACCACTATCATCGGAACATCGGGCTGGACAGGCCACTCTGGCGTCACGGGCCAGGCAGCTTGTGTGCTCACTTTGCCCAAGCTGAACTTGTAGGCTTTCCACTGTTTCAGGTTGCCAAGCAGTGCTTGCTGTTCCGCCTCATCTTCAGTCGTCGCCTCCCCCAGATCGATGCCGTAACCGAGGGTGTCGATCCGATCCTGAATGCGAGCGACCTGTGCTGCAGCCCCCTCGTTTTTGCTCTTGAGCAGTGCTTGAGCTTCGGTCAATCGTGCTGCGGCAGCCACCGTCTCTTTCATGGCTTTGGTGATCAATTGCGACCAGTCGATATTCATACTTCAACCTCCTTTTGCGGCAAAGGCTGTGGCAATGCCACGTCACCGTCAGGAAGATCGATCAGGTCGGCAGGAAACGCTTGCGCCTGACTGTAATCGGCCGGAATCGGCAGCAACAGGTGAAGGGTCAAATGGCCGTTCTCGTGGAAAACGTCACCCACGAACCATTCGGAATCGATTGCGGCTCGCGGTAGTGTGTCGCCGTCGGACAACCGCGAAAAATCGAACGTTTCGCCGTTCACCGTGATCAGGGCACCCGACTTGTGCAGCTTCAGAGCATCCTCTCTGCGTTGCGGAGACAGAACAATGTTCATCAATACCACCTGCCTATTGCGATCAAATTGATTTGCGCAGCCGAGGCTGCGTTCGTTGTAGCGATGGCGCGCCAGGCGCCCCAGTTGGCGATCGACGGGGGGATCCAGGCGCTGGCCATGACGCAATCGACGTTTACCCTGCCAATCGCTGCGGACGTCACGGTAGGTATCGACGCGAATGCTGAAGGATAGGCACCCGGCGCATACGCATCACTACCGAACAATGCGCCCACCGCGTAGGTACCCGTCGAGTTGGTGGCAATCACCTTCCAGCAGACAAGTGTGCCATCGGCGAATTTGGTGTACTCACCGTTGGCGTTGGCCCCCCGCTCGATAATGGCTCCGGTAGGCACACCGGTCCCCGAGACGACGCCGAGAATGTTGTTCTGCCGGTAAATCATGCGCCATGCGCCGAAGGCGCCGGTACCGTACTGATCACGCTCCCAACTGCGCTTGGTGCCGCCGGCAGCAACGCCGTCGACTTCGTGCCAGACCTGATGCACCGGTTGGCCAACGATCTTGATGGTGTCCATCAGGCCGTAACTTGCATTGGGCGGCTTCACCCCGGTGCTGGTGTTGATGACAAAACATCGGCCTGCCGGAACAGACGCCACGTCATCGATATTTCCAGCGTATACCGGGGCGTCACCGCCGATCCCAAATGCTCCGACCTGCATGACGCGCCCGGCAGTGGCATCGCTGGGAGTGGTTTGAAGGGTGGCTGAGGCGGCACTGCCCAGCTCCAGAGCAGCGCGAGCTGCGGCGGGCGTTGTGCTACTGGTGCCCCCTCTGGAAACTGGCAGTACATCGAAATTGGCGGTTGCGCCAAGCCCCGCAAGCTTCGCTCCATACTGATTGACGATGGTGCGCAATTGATCCGCAGAATCCTTGACGTAGCCTTGCATGGGCGCCAGCGCATACGGCCCGCTCGCGGAACTGCTGCGGTATTCCGGTGCAATGGATAGCGCCGTGTCGCTGGCAATATTAATGACTTCGTACCATCCCCCATCGGGGCCTCGAAAAGCATCACCTACACGGCTGTTGGCAATGAACGCAGTGCCGCTACCGGTGACGGTGGTTGAATTCTGGACGACAGTGACTGTTCCAGTTTTATACCAGGGCATATGTACTCCAGGAATGTTAGAAAATTGCAGAACGCGGCAACGACCGGACAAAAGACATACGTGTCCGCCTATCAAGCGGGGGACGGCTATTCTTTGATAATCGGAATGGCCGGCATCGAATAGTAGATAGCTTGGGGAATCCCCGGATAATTCGTAGTGAAGCCGGTACGTGAATCGAGCATCAATCTGGGTTCGCCATTGGCAGCGAACCCCCATCGAATATAAGTGATCGCGTTGACTGTCACGCCATTGACTGCCACTTGCCCCAGCTCGACATCAAGCGCCATCCCGACAGCCAGATAGGTATTCGAGCTGGTGATCCATGAAGCGGGACGATAGATATCCATGCGTGCAGCACCCGCGATCGGCTGTCCGGAGACCAGTATCCAATCCTGGGGAGAGCCCCCCAACTCTCTTTCAAAGACAGGAGGGCGAAGCAGAGAATCAAACACGACTTCCCCGCGTTCATTACGCACGCGCATTCCATAACCGCTGACGGAACGAAGGTTATAGGCATAAACACGTATGGCAATGTTCTGGGATGTATGTCCGCCGTTACCAATAAAGGTCAATACCGCTCCGGTCCAATTTCCCGGCCCGCCCAGATACTGGACGCTGTCATAGAACAGCGCAGGATTGTCCCATGCCCTGACAGCCAGAATGGGCGGAGCTGCCGAGGTCACCGGATATGGAAAGGCCAACTGATACACGGCACTCGTACTCACCGCTATGTTTTGCTCCAGCAAAATTCCAAGATTATGGAACTTGCTGTCGATAATGGTCGCGCCGCCAGCATTACGCACAAGCAGTCCAAAATTACTCATGATTTCGCTACCACATAGAGTGTTCCGGCGGTGTGGTAAGCATTGCTCCACCACCCGTAGAATCCCCACTCGACATAGCCATCGCGCATAAATGCCCACACCGGACGCTTATTGACCTCGTTACCGACCACATAGGCAGTTGCATTGTTTGAGTTGAAACCAGGCAAAGCAAAAGTTCCAGAATCGGCAAACTTTACGGGCATCGAATGAATGATTCTCAGTGCCCGATCAGTTACATCAATGGACATTCTTCCCTGCGCGTCGAACGTTCTGAATCCGAATGTCATGTTGAGAGCATCCCCATTTCAACCCGAACCGTGCCGGCCTGATCCACCACCGTCCATCGTCCACCTTTGTCCAGCGTCCAAATGGGCGTGCCATTGTTGGCCAATGCCGTGGACTGGATGACGTTACCAATTTTTGCGTTGGTGATCGTGCCGTCCTGGATGAAAGCCGAATTGATGAAGGTCTGATTACCAGCGACTGTGAACGGTGACGTCGGTGTTCCTTTGGCCAGGTTCAACAACATGAAGGTGTCCGCACGCACGACGAACTGCGATGAAACACCGGATGGATCAACCTGAAGACCTAGGCCGAACGACGCCGCATATTTCTGGCCACCTGCAGTCGTGTCCATTTTCACCGACCACAAAGTCGACAACTTACCGCTGGTATCCGCCAGTGCAGTTGCGGTCTCCCTCACGGTCGCACTGTTTTGCCCGACCTGTGCGGTCAACAGGTCAATTTTCGAGGCTGTCGCAGCGTTAGTGGTTGTCACCGCTTTTTCGAGCGAAGTGACAATTGCCGTGTTCAGATCAGTGGTGACCTCAACAGTTGAAAGACGCTGCGCCGTGGCCTCATTCTGCGACGCCCTGACACTGCTTTCGACGGCGATGGCCGCCGTACTGGTCCACCCTTTGAGCGCATCTGCCAGCTCGCCTTCACCGTTATCATCTCGCGATGCGGCGCGAAGCGCCTGGAATACAGCAGCCTGAGCCATCACTGCGCCATCGATCTTGTTGATATCAGCGGTGTTGGTCTCGACCTGCTGAACCAGTCCAGTGGCAGTCTCGACCGTTTGCCCTACATCGACCCAATACTCGGCGTTCGGCGGAGGCAGATTGACGGGGACCAGCGCCTTGGCCTGATACAAGCGATCGCCCTGACGGACGACGGCATATTTCGCATACGTCCTAGTCGGATCATAGCTTTCATCCAGGGCATCAACCCGACTTTGCAATCCGGGAATTTTCTCGATTTCACCGAGCAGATCTTTCCCCAGTTCGGTCTGCGAGATCTTGCCCGCGAGCATGTCGAGAATCGGTCCAGCCTCCGAACTGGCCTGCCCCAGCACGCCATTACCGGTCGGATACCACGGCCCGATATTGCCCGTACGATCGACCAGTCTCGCCCAGAAGAAGAACGACGTGCCAGCCAACAGGCTCTGCATCGTGTAATCACTTTGCGGATACGCCAGGTCCGCCAGTTTGGTAGCGGCCTCAAGGTTTGCCGTTGGCCCGTACCAGATTTCGGTTCGCTGCGTGTCATCAGCGCCCGCCGGAAACTCCCACTTCAGGCCGATACCGAACAACAGGCTGTCAGCCTTGAGGAAAGTTACTGAAGGAGGTGGTGTGGTTTTCCCGGAAAGTTGCGTTTCCACCGAAGTCGCATAGATCGAACCGATGTCCAGCGCGTTTATGGCTCGCACTTTGGCCACGTAACGCCCGGCATAAATGCCACGCACTTCCATGGACGAACCGCCGGTGCGGCCTGCAAACACCCATTCGCTGTCGTTCTTGCGCCAGTACACCTCATAAGCGATAGCGTTGGCCGGACGCGTCCACTCTATGGTCATCACACCGACTGCACTGCCTTGATCGACGAAGTGGTTATTACTGATCGTGACTGAAGTCGGTGGCGCCTGAACGCCTGGCGGTATGACCGTGACAGGGGGGCGTTCGATACGGGAGCCGTTGTCGATCGCGCCGTACTTGCTCGGCACATGTTTGACTGCACTGATGCTGTACTTGATTTCAGTGTCGGTGAAGTCTTCAGCAATCGACAAAACGCGAAATTGCTGCGCGGCCAGGGAAGCGGAATCAATGGCCCACATCGACTGCGCCGGTGGCAACTCGCTCAAGGGCTGAGCCAGGATCACACGTTGAGCCTGGTCGCTGATGCTCACTGACTTGATCACGCGTGAAACGGCTTTACCGGTCGGCATGACCAGGGTGAGTGTATCGCCAGCTTCGGCGGTCACGTGGGCATCCAGGGTTAACGTATCGAGTGTTGCACCACGCAGGCGGCCACCAATCCGTCGACCGGCGCGGTCGTTGTCAGCCACACGGATAATTTGTCCCGGACGTGCGAGCGTCCCGTCCAGACCGACCGAGAAAGTGACACTTTCAGTTTCCAGGCGATTGGTCAGCAGTGCCCATTTACCGATGCGCTGGGCCTGGGCCTGAGACGTGCAACCGGTAGCAGTGATCTCAGTCTGCTGTACACCATAGCGAGCGACACCCTCAGCATCATCGACGTATTGAACCTTCTGCCGGTAAAAGTCCGTCGGATCATTCCAACTGACCAGCGCCACGCTGAAACGAGTCTTTTTCGCCGACCCGCCATAGACGAACTTGCCGCCAATGACGTTGCCGTTGGAGTAGGTGTAAACCGGATCTTCAGGCATGTCGGCCACCGCCATGACCGAACCCGCCCCCCAATACGACATGCCACGAAACGTGGTAGCCAGATCCTGCAAAACCTTCAGTGCATCCGCGCGCACCGACAAATACAGGTTGCAGGTAAAGCGCGGTTCAGTCCCGCCCTTACCGTCGGAGACAGGCTGATCGCAATACTGACCGATGCGGTACAGCTCCCATTTATCGACCTGACCGGCATTGAGCAAATGGCCCAGGCCATAACGCGGATGCAGCAGCAGGTCGTAGTAAATCCACGCCGGGTTGTCGGTCCAGGCCGATTTGAACGTACCGTCCCAAATGCCGTTGTACGTGCGGCTCTGCGGGTCGTAGTTACTCGGCACCCGAATGATCCGACCCAGTAATTCAAACGAACGCGACGGTATCGACTGGAACTGCGAGGCATCAAATTGCAAACCGATGATCGCCGAGCCGGGATAACGCAGCTTGGCGTCGATCACCTCCGTACTCGATTCGACACTGGTGGTGTCGGCAATGGCGCCGCTGGTGGAGTTAGGGGTCAAACGGCGTACTCGCACGGTCCAGCCGCTTTTGGCCGCAGGCAGATCGATACGGTGCGATCGCTCGTACTTGGTGGTGGTTTTGCCACTGAACGCAGACGTAAGCACTTCGACGAAGGCACCGCCATCGGTAGCCAGATCGATCGCGTATTTGACTGTATAACCGTTAGTGTCGCCGTTGCTGGTATTGGTCTGCGCCAGTCGCGCCACCGCCAGACGAATCCGCACAGCCGAGAGTTGCAGGTTGGTAAAGGCCTTGGTCCACGGTTGATCACTACGCAGCTCGACCGCTGCGACCGCCTCGTTTTCCACCGCGGGAAAACCGGGGATATGTGCCTGGTCCTGGCTACCGGTACGAACATCCAGCGTGACACCATTGAAATTCAGGCTGCCGTCGTCGTTGGCCAGCGGTGTTTCATCCAGAAACACCGAGCGGGCATCGTTTTTCAGACCGACAATCTCGCCTTCGCTGACGAGATCGAGGATACGAGCGTAAGCCGTGCTTTGCAGGCTGTCTGGCGCCTCCACGGAGGGGCGCGGCTTGGCGCCGCCACCTTTGCTGCCAGCGAGAATGAGGTCAGTCATGGCTTTCCTTCAGGCGAAATAAAACCCGCACAGGGCGGGTTGGGTGGACGTCAATAAAAGATCGAACGCTAGAGTTGATCCTGCGCGTAAATACCTGCGCTGATCACTGCGCTGCCGACAATGGCCTGGCCGTAAAGCAGACCCACAGGGTTGCCTTGAGCACTGGTATTGGTGGGGCCATTGAAACTGTAACTGGCTCGATTGGCAGGGCCGTCCTGGGATCCCAGCCCTTTGGCTTGTGGAGAAAGCATCTGCATGACGCCACCAATCACCATGGATATCCCTACAGACCCCACTGCCCCCCAGGTACCGCCAGCGGCAATGCCTGCAAAACCACCGGTGAAAAATGTTGCTGCAGCGATCAATACGACTCCGACAACCGTCTGTAATGATCCCGCTCGCTTGCTACCGATAACCATCGGTGCAATACGAATATCCGTTGCGCCACTCGGCGCTTTGAGCCGGTCCTGACCAATGTTGTCGCGGCCCAGGAAAACCGAGTAGGTAAGCCCCCGGTCCCGGGATTCCATCAGATAGCGCTCGAACCCCGGAACCAGAATGCACAAGGCATGAATGGCTTCCGCGGCGTTGTTCACAGCCAGCCGGTGCACGCGACCAAAGCTGGCACCCAAGGTGCCATAGAGGCGAATAGTCCTAAGTTTTTGCTGATGCATTTCACAGCTCCAGGAGAAGACCTCCAGTCAGGTTTCAGTGATTGAGTCAGGGGGCTGGTGATGCGAAATTTTCGATTGATGCCGCCAACAGCTCACGGTCACTTCTGTCCAGTATCCGCCATAGGTATCGCGCCGGCTGTCTCGCCCATAAAGGTGATGCAGGATTGAACCCGGCGCGGGGAAACGATCGGGATCAGTCTTGAGTACGCCATCTTCAAGATAAATGGCGGCATGGTTGGGCACCGGCGAACGAATCTGCATTAGCACGATATCGCCCTGCTGCAATTGGCTGACCTGTTCAAAACCCGCGGCGGGCAGGTTCTCCAGGTAGAGATTTGCGCCTTTGTCCCACCAGCCGTCCTCGCGGTCATAGTCACCAAGTTCGATACCCATTTCCCTTCGGTAATAGTCGAGAATGACGCTCAGGCAATCATGTACCCCGTGGACGAATGCGCGCCCAATCAAGGGCGCCAGATATCCACTGGGTGTGATGGTGACCAGTTCACCCTTGCAAACCCGCCCCGCATCATCCTTGCGCACTTCGAGAATGTGCCAAGGCAACCCAGAGGCCTCACAAGAAACCCGGTCTGCCTCGCTGGCCGTCGCCGGATAATCCGGATGACTGTGAACGACGGCGAGGATCTCGCCGCACTCCTCGGCCGCCGCGTAGTCTTGTGGTGCCAGACGAAAGTGTTCACTGGGCGTCGTCGCAGTATTGCGGCAAGGCACATAACGTTGTCTGCGCCCCTCGCGAATCAGCAAACCGCAGCATTCGTCGGGATACTGCGCGATGGCATGACGCTCGATGGCGGCCAGCGTGGTCTTGTTCATGATCAGCTCCGAATCAGTCCCGCCGCCGGAAACGAGCCGTAGGGCAGTGGATTGTTTTCGCCAAAACGCAGCTTGCAGCTGCTCAGGCGTCCACCACACTTGTCCCTGGCCGCGTCGCTGACGATTACGTCATTGGCGTCCGCCACGGGGCCGCCGTTGTAGCCGCAGTACGGACCGCGATAACCGCCGCAACTGAGCCACCAGCAAACATTGGCAACGATTTGCCGACGCGGCAGTTGTACGCCGTTGAAGTCCAGTGCACTGGCGAGTTCGAACTTCACCACTTCACTGTCTTCACTGACCTTGCGCTCGATGTACCAGACATCTGGCGGCAGTTCTTCTTCGGGATCGGCTTCAGGCTGACCATCGAGGTACTTGCCCAACGTGCGATGACGGATCAGCCGCGCCCCGACCAGATCATCGAAATACAACACCAGAGCAGTGATGAAACCACCGACGTTACCAACCGAAAGCGATGGAGTCGGTTGTGTGCCCTGCCCGGTCATTTCAAAGCCTTCGGCCTGAATGGGCCAGGGTGAATACTCCAGGCCTTGCCAGAAAATCGAGGTTTGCTGTGGATAACCGTGGAAGCGGTATAGCTCGGCGCCGAGGCTGGTGGCATCGAGTTCAAACAGCTCGACCCAGGCACCCGGTTCCAGCGCCTGGATATCTGCAGTAATGGACATTTGAATCTCCGGGCAAAGAAAACCCCGCGCAAGGCAGGGTGGTTTTGGCGTCAGGCGTATCCCGATTTACGGGTGAAATGCCTGCTCGAAGGTGGCTACCAAGGTATAGAGACCTGCTCCCATCGGAGTCGGTTGATAACCTTTGCAGCGATAGAGGGCTGGCTCGCTCAACGGTGCCGTCCAGTAAAAAGGCGCGGCTCCGGCGTGACGATCAAGAAACTGCACAATGGATCTGATCCGCACCTCGTCACCGACGAAGGTCAGCGGCCAGGATTGTGTTTTGTTGTTGATGCCGTCTTCGGCCACTTGTTGATAGCCGTCACCAAACTTCGCCGACTTGAGGCGAAACTCGACATTGCCGACAGGCTCAACTTTTGGAAGCCAGCTGAATGTTTCCGTGCTCATGTTTTCTCCGGGCGTGAGTGATTGCAGCCAGCCGCTGATCGTCAGCGGCCGTTGATGGCGGACCAGATCTGCCCACCCGGTTTAAGGTCACGAGCAATCTGTTCGGCGGCACCCAGTTTGGCGGCACCAGCGTAGGCCTTGGCGACGGTTTGCGAGTTCATGTCGCCTGCTACGCTCCCCCCCGAACTGTCACCCACATTGATGGTTTGCTGGATGACTACTTGATGGTTGCTGTTACCGCCCAATGCGCCACCCTGCACCTGCACGCCGAGGGAGCCATCGGAACCTCGACTGAGCGGCATGATGGCTTCCGGTCCGGCTTCGCCAAACATGGCCATTGGGGCCAGTGTCGGCCCCGTGGCGATACCGTTAGTGAACGCACCACCCTTGGCGTGATAACTGATTCCTGCTGTGTTGAGTTGCGGGACGAAGGTGGTGCTCAAACCATCGACTGTGGCTGTCGTCGCTGTCGGTGCGGCAGAGCCGCCGAAATACGACGTTGCCGCGGAGCTCACAAGACCAAACAGCGAGCTCAACCCGCTGGAGACTGCCGTCTGCGCAGCCAGTTTGGCCATATCGCTGAGCACCGACTTGGCAAAATCGGAGAACGAAAACTTGCCTGTCATTGCGAAGGTAGTGACCGCATTCCCCATTGTGTCGAAGGCCTTGGTGAATACCTCTCTGGATTTCGCTGCGACATTGCCGGACTTGTCGAGATAATCGTCCCAAGCAGACGTCGCCCCGTTGAGCCAGTTGCCCTGTGCCTCGGTCATCGCCTCGTAGTTGCTTTGAACCTGGAGAGTCATCTGCTCATGTTCGGCTTTCAACTTGTCGAGCGACGTGCCGTAATCGGCACTTTCCTGAGGTGCGATGCCTCCAGCCGTTGGCGTGTCCAGCGCCTTGCGTGCCAACGCATATTTCTGGTCGATGTCATTCAGCGCTTTCGCACGCTCACTTTTCCGCGAACCCATTCCGAGTTGCGCGGCAGCAAGAGCTCCATTACTGCGCAGCTTATCGAAATCGTCTGAATAGTTGATTTGCTTGCCAGCTTGCTCCTGAACATCGACATAGGTAGCGATGTTCGCTTGGGCAATCGAGTTGGCCGACGCATGCAGCGTTACGCCGATTTTCTTTGCGGCATCCTCGATCTGCTTTTGCATCTGACGCAGTTTTTGTTCGGTGATACGTGACGCCTGAGTCCAGGCTTGTTCAAGGCCGTCGAGGTTCGGCGTCAAACCTGCAGAGGAAGTAACTGCCATGTGCGTTTCTCCGGGCTATGAAAAAACCCGCCGAAACGGGTCATATAAATTTCTGGCTATTGCCATTCCTCAATCGCACGCTCGAGGGAAAGCCCCTGACGCTGCTCATGAGGCATGAAGTCCAGCAGTTCCGCCAGACCGCCGCCCAGCCGGTGGGTCTGTAGCGCAACCATTGCGCTACCCGCCTCCAGCCGCCTACCGGTATGAAGCGATCCATATCGATCAATGTATCGACCCCATGCCAGGGCTTCCTGGTAGGTCATACGTTCCTTGGCTTCGGCAATCGTGCGGCCGCCGACTCCGTTCAGCACCAATTCGTGCCAGAACTCATCGGCGGCAGTCAGTTTTTTACTGCGCTACCGCCTGTGCCATTCACCTCATTGACTGCGTTGAGCAACAGAAACCCTAACGAAGGTTCGAGGTTGTAGGCGTCGTCGTAGGAAAGTGCTTCCGCGCCTTCGGCTCCCAACGAGACCGACGCCGCAATGTAACTCGCGTTCCGGCTCTGTTCGTTTTCACCTTGGGCGAACAGTCGCTCAATCACACCGAACGACTGTCGGCGAATGTGCAACGTGAAAGTGTCAGTGACTTCCTTGCCCGATTGACTATCGAGATGAGTCCAACTCACTTCTTTTTTGATCGGCTGACCGTCGACGATGCCGCCCTTGGCTTTCAGTTGTTTGAGGTTCATGGCTGATCTCAGGCTTTCTTGATCCAGGCGGACCCACCGGTACGCTGGATAGTGACGGTAGTAGTGACGACGGCATTAAGAGCAAAGTTGAATGGGAAGTCCGACACATAACCGTCGAAAGTGAACCAGGTACGAGTCACCGGCAATTCAAAGTCATCGCCCTTGCTGTTTACCCCTGGCACAACATCTTTGCCGTCAGACCAGCCCACGACCCATTTGATGCCAGTGTCGCCGTTGGCCTCGGAAAGTTGATGCAGGCGAATGTGACTGGCGTTAGTCGGATCCGCGTTGAGGCCCAGGCTCGCGGTGCCTGGTGTACGCAGACCTTTCTTATAGGTGCGCTCTTCGGCATTGAGACTGGTGTCTTCAATCTGCTCCGCCGGAGCGCCGCCCGGATCGAAGGATGTAGCGTGCTCGATCTCCAACACGGTGTAAGCACCGGTGCCAGTGGCCGGCGGTACTAGGGCGAAAATTTGGGTACCTTGGGTAAGAATCGACATCTAGCGTTCTCCAATGAACAAAAAACCCGCAAATGCGGGGTTGGGGGTGAAACTCGGTGAGTACTGCCTCAACGTTTTGAAGCAGGCGAATCAGGGTGCGGGCGTACCGTCCAGATAAGGCGGTGCATTGGGGTCCGGCTCCCGACTCTTGATAAGGTCTACCAAAGCCTGGTTACTTTGCGCCAGAACGCGGATGGAGGTATTCAAGGCCGCCTGGCTGTCGGTTTGTGCTTGCAGTGCTGCGATCAATTTATTGATCGCGGCCAGATCTTCGTCATTCATGGTCAGTTTTTCGCTTCGCAAGGGTCATTGATCACTGGGGGGAGTCACTCGGTGGAACTTCGCAGACGCCGATGCGCTTCGCGGCCCAGCGTTCATACAGACCGATGGCGACGTCGGCCCCGGCCATTGCAGTCAGGCAACCAAACGCGCCGGCCGCCCAGATCGACATGCCCGCGGCATACAGCAGCATGATCGCCGACACGCCGCAGATCATGCAGGCGCCGGAGCGCAGGGCCAGACGGCGCAGCAGCGGCCAGCCACGTGCGCCCTCCTTGTCGGCACGCCACATTTCGCCGGACACCCCGCCGACGACGGCAAGGAGGATGACCAGCCAGATCGGCATGTCCGCCAACGCTTGTTGCTCGTTTGTCATGTCACGCCTCCGTAGGTGATTGATGAGTGATGTGTGTTGGGTTCAAGCGATGTCTCTTCAGGTAGGCATTCCAAAAAGCCCGGCGCTCGGGCCAGGCTTTTCAGTAATGCACTCGAGCTTTCGTTCTGACAGCCGCTACTTGATCAGAAGGGCGCTACCGGCCATTCGATCGTGAATGGGTAGTCAGGTTGATTTTTCACAGCGGTGACAGCGATGTAGTACTGCTGGTAAGAAGTCCAGGTTGCCTGTTCTTCTGGCGTGGCGACGCCTAGATTGACCTTGTAATGCACGGGATTGAGATCAAGCCAACTGGACGCAGCACCGATGCGCTGACGAATACGTGTCAAGACGAGATCGGCATAGTCCTGATAAGTTGGCTCCGAGTAGACCCAGCCAGTTGCCGCATACGTAGCCTTCCAGCCCACTTGAACGATGGTGTCCGTTGCAACCTGGTACCAACTGCCCGAGATTCCCTGAGGAGGAGTGAGCGGTATTTCTTCAGACTCGATAATCTCCGCAACCCGGGAAAACGGGTACTGATTACTCATCTCAATGAATACGTAACGATTCATGTTAATTCCTTGTTTGCATTAACAACAGGCATGATTTTCGGCGCTTTCCGACTTTCAATTCATCCGATCGAAATAGGTGTGGCGAGTAAATGAACATGTAAGAAAGCCGGCGACTCCCCGAGCTTTTTATTTTTTAGAAGGGCGCGATTGGCCAGTTGATGGTTGATGGATAACCAGACTGGTTTTTCACTTCGCTGACGGCGACAAAGTACTGCTTGTAAGAAAACAGTGCAGCTTCATCGTCAGGCGTGGCGGTACCGATATCTTTTTTGTATTGCAGTGGATTAAAGGTAAGCCAGTGAATGGCTTTATCAAAACGCTCGTTCATTCGGGCTGTGGCAAGACGCACGTAAGCCTCGTAGTCCGGTTGGGTAAAGACCCACTGAAACGTCTGAAATTGAGCCAGCCAACCCACTTGAACCGCGAGTCCCGCGGTATCAATCCAGCTTCCCCCGCCATTTTCAGGGAAGGGAGGAAAATCTTCCGCATCTACTAGTTGCGTGACGACGTAATAGTTTTGTTGATACACCGTCTCGATAAGGGCATAACGATTCATTGATTCTTCCTCATGTATTTTCAAATCAGTAATTACCTGAAGTTTAAACGCCTGCGAGTTCAGGCAGGCACCCAAACTGCTGTTAGCGGAGCAAACCGGCAATGTGCACTTGTCAGTACGGTACGGTTGGCCAATCAATAGTCACCGGGTAACCTGTTTGCTTATCGATATCGCTGAGAGCAATGCAGTACTGTTTGTACAGAAGTAGCAACGCCTGCTCCTGCGGGTCTGCTACGTTAAGGTCTGCCTTGAATTGCAGAGAGTTGAGCATCAGCCACATCGTGGCCCCATTCAGCAACTCCCACTTCTTTTCCTGAGCGTCATTGCGCAAGTCTTGCTCGGATGGCGCAGTAAACGTCCAGACGCCGTTGAGTGTCGCCTTCCAGCCCACCCGCACTTGCGTATTTCCTGTCACATCGACCCAGGAGGCCATTGCTGATACAAAAGGTGGCTCCGTTTCGCTTTCTTCCAGTTGACTGACTTTGCCGTACTCAATGAGTGCATAAAGGTTCATTTGATACTCCTTGGCTTTTTGATCCGGGGGGTATTACATTCATAAAGGCATTCCAAAAGGCCCGGCGCTCAGGCCAGGCCTTTCAGTAATGCGCTCCTTCGCCTTCCTTCAAATCCTGTGTTCAAGAAGGAAGCTGACTGTTCGGCGCTACTGGCGCGGTACGAGTCCATTCAAATTGTTTTTCCGACCGCGGTCCCTGCCCGCCGGATAACTGCTTCTGGTGCTTTACGCTGCACACCCGGGTCAGTTGCCAACCCTCTGAACCGTTGAGGCCGGTTCATCGCTGCCTGTTCTTGTGGAACTAAAGAGCTTTCTTGCCAGCCGCTTTGTCGAGCGGCTTGGTGGCAAGGATATGCATGTATGCATATCCAGTCAATGCGCAAATGCATTTATTTATGCATTTTAAATGCGTAGATGCATGGAAGCCCCGCAGCTCAAGGGTTTGGCGGTTCCATCAAGGCGAAAAAAAACCCGCCAATGGGCGGGTTTGTCTGAAGAAGGTCGGGTTAGCGGGCGTACATGCCCCACCAGAAGACGTGGCCGAGGATGACGATCTGCTCCTCCTGGACTTCCTGGAAGCTGTAGTCCTCGTCCGGATGCTCATCGCGATTGAAGCTGCGCAGACGGATGCCGGTAGGCAAGCGGTAAAGCTGCTTCACGCGTAACTGGCCGTTGTGATTGATCGCGTACAGGTCACCATCGATGATGTCTCCGATGCCGCACTTGCCCGCGTTGACGCCGACAGTGGCGCCATCACGCAACACTGGCAACATACTGTTGCCACGTACTGTCACGCACTTGGCCTGGTCGAACTGCACACCGTTATGGCGCAGGCTACGCTTGCCGAAGCGCAGGCTAGAGCGCTCGCTCTCTTCGATGACGAATCTTCCTGATCCAGCAGCCAATTCAACCTCGCGAAGGAACGGCACCGATACTTCGTCATCATCGACGGGCGTATCGTCGTCCCACAGCATTATGTCCTTGAGTTCCGCGTGTACATCATCACGCGCGGCTCCGGCCGACGGCGCGACATCTGCGCGCCCGCGCAATTGATCGGTGCTCACGGCGAAGTACTCGGCGATCTTCGAAATGTGTTTATCCGAGGGATCGACGATCTTCCCGCTGAGAATCCGCGAGAGAGTGGATTGAGGCACGCCGGTGCGACGGTGGAGCTCCGTGGGGGAGATCCCGTGCTGGTCGAGCAGTGCTCTTAAGACGGAGGCTACGTTGCGTTTTTGCATAACGCGCATAGTGCTTGAAGTTATTCGCGAAGACAAATGCTGATTTGCATATTTAACGCATAACTATGAATTCAGCCTAAAAATGATATTGCCGAGCCATCATTCTGCATTGAATAACGGCCCGGTTGTAACTTGTAGTCAGCTTCTGACGCGTCGCGCGGCAGCATTGGCTTTTTTCAGTCGATCGGTTCTGGCCTTCCTGTCGTAATCGTCCTTGGCGCCCATGATTCCACCGGCAGCATGCACCCAGTCGGTGGCGGTGCAGCCAGAGATCAGCACAGCAGAAGTAAAGACTGAAGCAAAGATAAGGATGTTTTTCATAGTCGATTTTCCGGTGTCACTGATGAGCACGTTGAATTGCAGAGTTGAAAGAGAAAACCTGCTGCGGTTCGTTGGTGGTGGTTGCCCCTTTACTCATCCATGAGCTTTTGCAGTTTTGTCTGAGCCCGTTCGAGCCTGGCTTCCTGTTTTTTGATGACTTTCACATCACCGTACTGACGCGCGGCATCCAGATAGTTCTGTCTGCGTCGCACTTCGGCTGCGGCCTTTTGGATGGCGCTTGAACGGTCATTTTGCGCGGAGGGTTCTTGGCAATAACGCTCGACATTGGCAAGTGCCTGCTCTAAACCGGATTGGCGATAAACATTGTCCGCCGCCTCAGCGCGCTCAATCTGCAACACAAGTTCGGCGCGGCGCTGTGCGCAACTTTCCCGCGCGCCAGCCCATGAACTATCGATGATCAAAACACTACCCATCAGCAGAGACAGATGCCAAAACAGACTCGGTCTCATAAAACAAATCCCATATAATTTTTTTCTCCAGCGCGTCCACGGAAGTAGTTCACCCGAGACCATGCCTTACGACAACCTAACGTTTCTCGCACACCAGAAAGTGCCGCCATCATTATGTCGCGACAGCGAGTTCTGCACATCGGGAAGTGTTCGACCATCCACGCCACTGGTACGTAAACATGATCGAAGCAAAGCAAAACCGGAGTGTGATCGGACAACGTGGAAAAACTGATGTCCTTTTCTTTTCCAGCAATAACCGCCGGCACAAACACAATACCTTCGCGGTTTATTGCAATCGATCGCTTCCAGGCGGGAGACTTGGCCCCGTGAGAACTGCGCACGCAAAACCAGAGCATTTATAACCTTCCTCAACAGCTTAAACATCATCATGTCATTCAAGGCAACTAAACAGCCGCACTGCGGCTGACTCTCCGGTAGTCGCAGGGGCTGTTGGCTTGACTCGAATCACATTAACAACGCTGGGCCGTCGAGGCCTTACCGGCATCTTACTCAGTCTTACTTACTCGCCCAGAGGCCTTGCACCTCAAGGGTTTGCGCTAGCGAGGGACGTGGCATACGCCATTGATCAGGTTATTGATATTGTAATAATACTCGGCATCGGAGAAGTAATTGAACGTCACCATACCGCCTTGAAAACCTCTTTCCATAAAAGGAAGTTCATCGCCGGCGGTGTCCGCATCAAACTTTACAATCGAACGCGTCTTGAACAGAAACCTGGAAGTGTCCAGATGTGTCAGTACAATCTCAAACTTTCGATCATAGGTATAAACTTTGCCTTCAGGGGTTTTGACGACGTAGTACACATAAAGAGCGCCCTCCTTTGGATCGATCGTCATATCACCAACGCCATGCCAACGGACTTTGTGATCATGAGTATGGACAAAATCGATGGATGCAAAACAGGGTGCACGTGGAATATCGCGATTAATAAAATAGAAATATTTTATAATCAGAGCACCAAAGATGCATACAGACAAGACGCCAAACAGTGCGATTACTTTTTTCCAACGAGTTGGTAGTTCACGCATATCGCCTCCCCCTTACTTTCCGGCTTGATACACTTGACCAGTAATTGGGAGAGCGGTTTTCGCACATAGTAGTTAATATCGGACAATACAATGGGTGGTTCAAACTCACTGAGCGCTTCGACAATATCCTCTTTGGACATTTTTTCACTTTCTTCTACATACAATTTCGCTTCGCCTTCTTGCCAGATGAGTTTCCACTCCTCCAGATCAGCAGGTTTTTTAAACAGCAGGTAAGCGTAAAAGACAGGAAGAGCAATCGCCGGCACCAGGATTGCTGGCAAAAGGAAGCGCCAGTAACGACTGAATGGCTTTTTCACCGAGGGAGCGTCGACGATGAATGGTTCAGCATCGTTTACCAGCGCGGGCGGCGACTCAGAGGCTTGAGTCTGCGCGCTGACCAACCGGATTTCACACAACAGCACCACGCCACGGCGAGGCAAGGTCTTGAGACTGTCCCGAGGCAACCCGACGTCAGCGAAATGTGCGCGGAGCATGTGCAGGGTCTTGTAATAACTGCTGTCGGAAATCACCAGCCCGCGCTCCCCCCAAACCCTGGAGATGAGCTGTTCCTTATCGGTCACGCCGGCTATCAGCGCCAGCAGCAGATCGCTTTCATTGCTGCCCAGCAAAGCTGACCGCCGCGCCCGGCTGAGGGTCATTTTTTCTGCATCGTAGTAACAATCGCTCGCTGACGCTTGTGAGCCGATGCCCTCTGACTGTTCCAAGCTGCGTCCTCAACTGATCTGCAATCCTCGAATTCCGATCATTCGATAGCTTTTCGGCACTATAGGACACAATGCCAACCCGAGCGGCCGCGCGTTGCTGCATCCACCTCAAAAAAACTTCATACTCCGTCCCATTGAATCAACCCACGGGCCGCATCGCTGGCAAACACTCGCTATTTCGTAGATGCAAACGACCCCGTTTTTGCCTTGTCACTTTTTCCGGTAAAGCTAAACCTCTGATGAATAAAGCTATTTCAGACCTGTCCTCCCACACCCCGATGATGCAGCAGTACTGGCGCCTGAAGAATCAGCACCCGGATCAGCTGATGTTCTATCGCATGGGCGACTTCTACGAGATCTTCTACGAAGACGCGAAGAAGGCTGCCAAGTTGCTCGACATCACCCTGACCGCGCGCGGGCAGTCGGCGGGACAGGCGATTCCGATGTGTGGCATTCCTTACCACGCAGCGGAAGGCTATCTGGCGAAGCTGGTCAAGCTTGGCGAGTCGGTGGTGATCTGCGAGCAGGTCGGCGACCCGGCCACCAGCAAAGGCCCGGTGGAACGTCAGGTGGTGCGCATCCTCACGCCAGGAACGGTCAGTGACGAGGCGCTGCTCGACGAGCGCCGCGACAACCTGATCGCTGCGCTGCTGGGTGACGAGCGTCTGTTCGGCCTCGCCGTGCTGGACATCACCAGCGGCAGTTTCAGCGTGTCGGAAATCAAAGGCTGGGAGAACCTGCTCGCGGAACTGGAGCGGATCAACCCGGTGGAGCTGCTGATCCCGGATGACTGGCCGAGGGACTTGCCAGCGGAAAAACGCCGTGGCGTCAGTCGTCGTGCGCCGTGGGATTTCGAGCGTGATTCAGCACTGAAAAGCCTTTGCCAGCAGTTCTCCACCCAAGACCTGAAAGGCTTTGGCTGCGAGAACCTGACCCTGGCCATCGGCGCTGCTGGTTGCCTGCTGGCCTACGCCAAGGAAACCCAGCGCACCGCCCTGCCCCACCTGCGCAGCCTGCGCCACGAACGCCTCGACGACACCGTAGTGCTGGACGGTGCGAGCCGCCGCAACCTGGAACTCGACACCAACCTGGCCGGTGGCCGCGACAACACCCTGCAATCGGTGGTCGATCGCTGCCAGACCGCCATGGGCAGCCGTTTGCTGACCCGTTGGCTGAACCGTCCGTTGCGCGACTTGACCGTGTTGCTGGCGCGCCAGACCTCAATAACATGCCTGCTTGATCGCTATCGCTTCGAAAAGCTGCAACCGCAGCTTAAGGAAATCGGCGACATCGAGCGAATTCTCGCGCGGATCGGCCTGCGTAATGCCCGCCCTCGTGACCTCGCGCGCCTGCGTGACGCGCTCGGCGCGCTGCCAGAACTGCAAGTGGCGATGACCGATCTGGAAGCGCCGCACCTGCAAGGTTTGGCGACGATCACCAGCACTTATCCGGAACTGGCGGCATTGCTGGAAAAAGCCATCATCGACAACCCGCCAGCGGTGATCCGTGACGGCGGCGTGTTGAAAACCGGCTATGACAGCGAACTCGACGAGCTGCAATCGCTGAGCGAAAACGCCGGCCAGTTCCTCATCGATCTCGAAGCCCGCGAGAAAGCCCGCACCGGTCTGAGCCACCTGAAAGTCGGCTATAACCGCATTCACGGCTACTTCATCGAATTGCCGAGCAAGCAGGCCGAATCAGCCCCGGCGGATTACATCCGGCGCCAGACGTTAAAAGGCGCCGAGCGTTTCATCACGCCTGAACTGAAAGAATTCGAAGACAAGGCGCTGTCGGCCAAGAGCCGTGCCCTCGCCCGCGAGAAGATGCTCTACGAGGCGCTGCTGGAAGACCTGATCAGCCAGTTGCCGCCGCTGCAGGACACCGCCGGCGCGCTGGCCGAACTGGACGTGTTGAGTAACCTCGCCGAACGTGCACTGAACCTCGACCTGAACTGCCCGCGCTTCGTCAGCGAGCCGTGCATGCGCATCACTCAGGGTCGTCACCCGGTGGTCGAGCAAGTGTTGACCACGCCGTTTGTGGCCAACGACCTCAGTCTGGATGACAACACACGCATGCTGGTGATCACCGGCCCGAACATGGGCGGTAAATCTACCTACATGCGCCAAACCGCATTGATCGTGCTGCTGGCGCACATTGGCAGCTTCGTGCCGGCAGCCAGTTGCGAACTGTCGCTGGTCGACCGCATCTTCACCCGTATCGGCTCCAGCGACGACTTGGCCGGTGGTCGTTCGACCTTCATGGTCGAGATGAGCGAAACCGCCAACATCCTGCACAACGCCACCGAGCGCAGCCTGGTGCTGATGGACGAAGTCGGTCGCGGCACCAGCACCTTCGACGGTCTGTCGCTGGCATGGGCCGCGGCGGAGCGTCTGGCGCATCTGCGCGCGTATACGCTGTTCGCCACCCACTACTTCGAACTGACCGTGTTGCCGGAAGCCGAACCCTTGGTGGCCAACGTTCACCTCAACGCCACCGAGCACAACGAGCGCATCGTCTTCCTGCACCACGTACTGCCAGGCCCCGCCAGTCAGAGCTATGGACTTGCGGTGGCGCAATTGGCCGGCGTGCCAAGCGAAGTGATCGTGCGTGCCCGCGAGCACCTGAGCCGACTGGAAGAAACCGCTTTGCCGCATGAAGCGCCAAAACCGGTCGCCAAGGGCAAACCGGCGACGCCGCAACAAAGCGACATGTTCGCCAGTCTGCCGCACCCGGTGCTCGATGAGCTGGCTAAACTGGATCTGGATGACCTGACCCCGCGCCGTGCACTCGAAATGCTCTATGCACTGAAGAACCGGATATAAGCACTGAAGAAGCGGATATAACGCAAACGGCTTCAAGCTGTTAGAATCTCGCGCGGTTTGGGATGCTGCTGGCTAATAGCCTGGCCAGCAGGTATCGCTCCCGAACCTGGCGACCCCAACCGTGAAGGGGCAACGCTGCCGCCGCCTGAGGAGAAAATTAGAAATGACCTTCGTCGTCACCGACAACTGCATCAAGTGCAAGTACACCGACTGCGTAGAAGTCTGTCCGGTGGACTGCTTTTACGAAGGCCCGAACTTCCTGGTGATTCACCCGGATGAGTGCATCGACTGCGCCCTGTGCGAACCGGAATGCCCGGCTGTAGCAATCTTCTCCGAGGACGAAGTTCCGGAAGAGATGCAGGAGTTCATTCAACTGAACGTTGATCTGGCCGAAATCTGGCCAAACATCACCGAGAAGAAAGAATCGCTGCCGGATGCCGAAGAGTGGGATGGCGTCAAAGGCAAGATCAAAGACCTCGAACGCTGATCTGCCCCGCGCTCGAATGAAAAGGCCCATCGCGGGCCTTTTTGCTTTTCTGTGTTTTGCTTTTCTGCGAGCAAAAAAAAGGGGCGGTATGACCCGCCCACATTTTTTCCCTATTCCCTGTATTCCTTTTCATCGTCCTGATGAATCGCGTCCTGCGATGTCCATTCCCCTCTTCCTTGAAGGGCGTGTCTGTCCGTCGACACAACCCAGATACTAGAGAATTCCCCAGCGAGAGCAATCGGCCGCGAGTTCAGAAAAGCGCTGTAATAAGCACTTCACATTAAAAAATAAATATATAAATCAACAAGTTAAATTGAATCTTCAAGAGCAGTCGACGTCTGCCGTCTGGGAAAAATAGGGAACACTTACGAAAGAGTAAGCCAAGGCTTACACCGCGAGACTACAAACGATGGAAATGCCGACCGTACGTCTGGCTATGAACAGGGGGTCGAAGATGATCAACAGATTCAGAGGCAACAAAAAGCCCCGACCAGTCGGGGCTTTTTGCGGGCGGACGTGTAAGGCGCTTACTGAAACAGCGACTCGCTCGACAGGCCGTTCTTCTCAAGGATTTCACGAAGGCGCTTGAGACCTTCCACCTGGATCTGCCGCACCCGTTCCCGGGTCAGGCCGATCTCCAGGCCTACATCTTCCAGCGTGCTGCTCTCGTGACCGCGCAGGCCGAAGCGACGTACCACCACTTCGCGCTGCTTGTCGGTCAGCTCCGACAGCCATTGATCAATGCTCTGCGACAGATCGTCGTCCTGCAGCAGTTCACAAGGATCGGTCGGACGATCATCAGTGAGGGTGTCCAGCAGGGTTTTATCCGAATCCGGACCCAGCGAGACGTCGACCGAAGAAACCCGTTCGTTCAGGCCCAGCATGCGCTTGACCTCACCTACCGGTTTTTCCAGCAGGTTGGCGATTTCTTCGGGTGAAGGTTCGTGGTCGAGTTTTTGCGTCAGCTCCCGTGCGGCCCGCAGGTACACGTTGAGCTCCTTGACCACATGAATCGGCAACCGGATGGTCCGGGTCTGATTCATGATGGCGCGCTCGATGGTTTGACGAATCCACCAGGTTGCGTAGGTCGAGAAGCGGAAGCCGCGCTCGGGATCGAACTTTTCCACCGCCCGGATCAGCCCGAGGTTGCCCTCTTCGATCAGATCCAGCAGCGACAGCCCCCGATTGACGTAACGCCGGGCGATTTTGACCACCAGCCGCAGGTTACTTTCGATCATGCGCTTGCGCCCGGCCGGATCGCCACTTTGCGACAAGCGCGCAAAATGAACTTCTTCCTCGGGAGAGAGCAATGGGGAAAAGCCGATTTCGTTGAGATACAGCTGCGTGGCATCAAGTGCACGCGTGTAGTCGATGTACTTATGTTGTTTAAGTGAAGCGGAGTGTTTGGATTTGGAACGAACGGAAGGTGGAGCAGCCCCTTCATCATTCGACATCGAATCCGAATCGATGCCGGTCTCCATAAGGAGAACCTCATCGTCGATGTCAAACTCCGGCACTTCTTTACTGAGAGCCATTGTTATAGTCCTTTGGTGAGTTCGACCCCAAGCTCAAGCGACGCCTTTATCCTTGGCAGCGCTGGAGCCTGTCCCCTCTACGTGACGGAACAGGCTGGCTTACAAATCAACGTCTTGGCAGGAACTGCAGCGGATCTACAGGTTTACCTTGGCGGCGAATCTCAAAATGCAGTTTCACCCGGTCTGTACCCGTTGACCCCATTTCGGCAATTGTCTGTCCGACCTTGACCTGCTGTCCCTCCCGAACCAACAGCCTGCGGTTATGGCCGTAGGCACTGACGTAGGTTTCGCTGTGTTTGATGATGACTAATTCGCCGTAGCCCCTTAAGCCACTCCCGGCGTATACCACCGTCCCATCAGACGCAGCTAAAACAGGCTGTCCCAAATCTCCGGCGATATCAATTCCTTTATTCAAACTACCGTTTGAAGAGAATTTTCCAATCAGAATGCCATTAGATGGCCATCCCCAGCCGGTCGGGGCCGGGCCTGCCGGAGGCAGTGGCGCGGGTGCTTGCTTGTTGGCGACGGACGGTGCAACGCCCGCAGAACCGCCAGCAGAACCGGTGGTTGTGGTGGTCGTCGTGCCATTTGCCTGACGCCGGATTACCGTGGTTTTGCTCGACGAAGAAGGCGAAGAACTGCTGTTGCTCACCACCGCCGTCGGCGTTGAACCGGTGCGGCCATCGAAGCGAATTGTCTGACCCGGATGGATCGTATAGGGCGTAGGAATATTGTTCCGGGCAGCGAGGGCTTTGTAGTCCCAACCGTAGCGAAACGCGATCGAAAACATCGTATCGCCCGGACGGACTACATACTGCCCGGTCGTCACGGTAGGACGCTGGGCGACCGCGTTGTTGCGATCGACCACCCGCACATTGCTCGATTTGGTGCTGGAGCAACCGACCAGCAAGGTGCTCAAGACAAGGCCAGTCACCAGGCGCTGAAAGCTCGTGTTACCCATACGCTGCGCAATGACTGTGAGACTCACCCGCCGCTCCCTTTGTGGTGGCTGAAAAATGTGAAATGCCGCGATTCGGCATGAGGTGTCGCAAGTATAACGGGCCGGATCGGCTTTACCTTTAATGAAGCGAAATCGCTTCGCGCACACGTTTGCCAGCTGACAATCTGCTGCGTTTAAACCATCGTCGCCGAAGTAAGACACAGGCGAACGAAAGGAATTCAGCACACGCAAACAAATGCTCAGGCCAGCGGCCCATTGAGCAACGGCACGAAACGAACAGCCCCCAGAACGTGTCGGGAAAAGCCGTTTTCCTCACGCACGATCAGCAACAATTGCTGCACCTCCCCGGAGCCCACCGGAATCACCATGCGCCCGCCCGGAGCCAATTGATCGAGCAAGGCTTGCGGTACATCCGTGGCCACGGCGGTGACGATGATGCCGTTATACGGCGCCAGCGCCGGCCACCCTTCCCAACCATCGCCCCAGCGGAACACCACGTTGCGCAGATTCAGTTCAACCAAGCGTTCCTTGGCACGGTCCTGCAGCACTTTGATGCGCTCGACCGAGAACACTCGCTCGACCAGTTGCGACAACACCGCAGTCTGGTAACCGGAACCGGTGCCAATCTCGAGCACCTTATCCAGCGGCCCCGCCTCCAACAGCAGCTCGCTCATGCGCGCCACCATATAAGGCTGGGAAATGGTCTGGTTATTGCCAATCGGCAGCGCCGTGTCTTCATAGGCTCGATGGGCCAGCGCTTCATCGACGAACAGGTGACGCGGCGTCCGTCGAATCACTTCCAGCACTTTGGCGTTGGACACACCCTCTTCGTACAGCCGCTGAATCAGACGCTCACGGGTGCGTTGAGAGGTCATGCCGATGCCGCTGCGCAGCCTGTCTTCGTGTTCACGGGCCATCAGCGCAGTCCCTCCAGCCAGCCGTCGAGACTTCTGAAGGCGTCATTGAAGGTGCGATCGAGCTGCAACGGCGTAATGGAAACGTAGCCCTGCATCACCGCATGAAAATCGGTGCCCGGGCCGCCATCTTCGGCATCGCCGGCAGCGGCAATCCAGTAACCGGCCTTGCCACGCGGATCCACCACTTTCATCGGTGCTGCCGCGCGGGCGCGATGGCCGAGTCGGGTCAGTTGGATACCACGAATGTGATCGAGGGGCAGATTGGGAATGTTCACGTTGAGCACCGTGCGCGGTGGCAGATCGAGCCCGGCATGGGCCTCGACCAGTTTGCGCGCAAAGTACGCCGCCGTCGGCAGATTATCCACCTGCCGCGAAACCAGCGAAAAAGCGAACGACGGACGCTCGAGGAAACGCCCCTCAAGAGCGGCCGCCACAGTTCCGGAATACAGTACGTCATCGCCAAGGTTGGCACCGAGGTTGATCCCGGAAACCACCATGTCCGCCTCGCGCTCCAGCAAGCCGTTCAGGCCCAGGTGCACGCAGTCGGTCGGTGTGCCATTGAGGCTGATAAAGCCGTTGGCCAGATATTGCGGGTGCAGCGGACGGTCGAGCGTCAGCGAACTGCTGGCGCCGCTTTTGTCCTGCTCCGGGGCGATAACCACGCATTCGGTGTAATCCGCCAGCGCAGCATAAAGCGCGGCGAGACCGGGTGCAGTTACCCCATCGTCGTTAGAAATCAGAATACGCATGGGCTGTCCGTCTGCCCCACCGGCACCAGATCAACGAGCTCGCGCACCAATACAGTGGCGAAGCATCCGGCCGGGAGGACGAATTCCAGTTGCAGAATGTCAGGCTGGGGATAATGCCACGTCAACCCGCCAATGGGCAGCCGCAGGATGCGACGTTCGTGGCTCATACCGGCGTTGATCAACCAATCGCGCAGATCCGCTTCACTCGCGGCAACCCTCTGCTCCAGATCATGGACAGCGCCTGCGGTCGGCGAGTCACCTGCGCCCCACTGCGGGCCGGTCGGATGCAAGTCAAGAATGGCCAGACGCGGATCACTGCACTCCGCCTCACCGGCCGGGAAAAAACTGCGGCTGTCGGTGAAGGCCAGCAGATCGCCGACCTGGGCTTTTTGCCAGGTGCCATCGGCTACCCGTGCGGCGAGTACCTTGTTGAAGAGAAAACTGCGCGCGGTCGAGAGCAGGCGCGAACGCACATTACGTTGCTCCGGCAAGGCCTTGCGCGCCGCCCACGAACGGGCATCAACGACGTTGCCGCCGTCATGGCCGAAACGCTGGGCGCCGAAATAATTGGGGATGCCTTGTTGGGCGATCAGTTGCAGGCGCTGTTCAATCGCCGCTTTGTCGCCTGCGAACTGAGTCAGGCGCAAAGTGAAACCATTGGCCGAATGCGCGCCGCGTTGCAGCTTGCGCTTGTGCCGGGTGGTCTTGAGGATCTTCAGCGTATCGTTTTCCGCCGCCGACAGATCCGGATCTGCCTTGCCCGGCAATTGCACGCTGAACCACTGACGGGTCAGCGCCTGACGATCCTTGAGCCCGGCATAGCTGACGGTGCGCAACGGCACGCTAGCAGCCTTGGCGATACGCCGTGCGGCCTCTTCAGTGTTCAGGCCGCGCTTTTCGACCCAGATCCACAGGTGTTCGCCGTCGCCGCTGAACGGGATGTCGAGGACTTCATCGACCTGAAAATCTTCAGCGATGGCTTTCAGTACCGCCGTGCCGAGGGGTTCACCATAGGCCCGCGGGCCGAGCAATTGCAGTTCATTCATGCGCGCAGCAACAAGGCAACGGAGTGCACGGCGATGCCTTCTTCGCGACCGACAAAGCCAAGCTTTTCGGTGGTGGTAGCTTTCACGTTCACTTGATCCAACTCAACTTGAAGATCCGCCGCGATCAGCGCGCGCATCGATTCGATATGCGGGGCCATTTTTGGCGCCTGGGCAACGATGGTGTTATCGACGTTGCCGACTTTCCAGCCTTTGGCATGGATCAGCGCGACCACGTGACGCAGCAGAGCACGGCTGTCAGCGCCCTTGAATTGCGGGTCGGTGTCCGGGAAGTGTTTGCCGATATCACCCAGCGCCGCAGCGCCGAGCAAGGCATCGCTCAAGGCGTGCAGCAGGACGTCACCGTCGGAATGAGCGAGCAGCCCGAAGCTGTGTGCAATGCGCACGCCGCCCAGAGTAATGAAATCGCCTTCAGCGAAACGGTGCACATCATAGCCGTGGCCAATACGCATAAAAAAAACGCCCCGATTTTTGTCAGGGCGTGATTCTACCTGCATTAACCGCGCAGGGCGCGTGCGTGATGCTGCAAGTGGTCGTCTATAAAGCTTGAGATGAAGAAATAGCTGTGGTCGTAGCCCGGTTGCAGGCGCAACGTCAGCGGATGGCCCGCTTGTTTTGCCGCTTGTTGCAAGGCTTCGGGTTTGAGCTGGGTAGCGAGGAAGTCATCGCGATCGCCTTGATCGACCAGCAGCGGCAGTTTTTCATCCGCTTCAGCGATCAGCACACAGGCATCCCACTCTTTCCACTTCGAACGGTCTTCCCCCAGATAGCGGGAGAAAGCCTTCTGTCCCCATGGGCAATCCATCGGGTTGTTGATCGGCGAAAATGCCGACACCGATTGGTAACGTCCCGGATTGCGCAATGCACAGACCAGCGCACCGTGGCCGCCCATCGAGTGTCCGCTGATGCTGCGTTTATCCGACGCGGGGAAATGCGCTTCAACCAGTGAAGGCAATTCCTGCACGACATAGTCATGCATCCGATAGTGGCGCGACCAGGGTTCCTGGATGGCATTGAGATAAAACCCGGCGCCGAGGCCGAAATCCCACGCGCCATCCGGATCGCCCGGCACGTCCGGCCCGCGAGGGCTGGTATCCGGCGCAACGATAATCAGGCCAAGCTCGGCAGCCATGCGCATCGCGCCGGCCTTTTGCATGAAGTTCTCGTCGGTGCAGGTCAGGCCGGACAGCCAGTACAGCACCGGCAGTTTGCCGCCCTGCTCCGCTTGCGGCGGCAGGTACACGGCGAACACCATGTCGCAACCGAGCACATCGGAGCGATGGCGGTAACGCTTGTACCAGCCGCCAAAACTTTTCTGACAGGAGATGTTTTCCAGGCTCATGTAAAGACTCCTACGCGGTCACGGCAACACGCCTTCACGACGTGTCGCCATATCCCGGCGATTGATCAGAAATGAATGACAGTACGGATGCTCTTGCCTTCGTGCATCAGGTCGAACGCTTTGTTGATGTCTTCCAGACCCATGGTGTGGGTGATGAACGTATCCAACGGAATCTCGCCGCTCTGCGCCATGTCGACGTAGCTTGGCAACTCGGTACGACCGCGCACGCCGCCGAACGCCGAACCGCGCCAGACGCGACCGGTCACCAACTGGAACGGACGGGTTGAAATTTCCTGGCCGGCACCGGCCACACCGATGATCACCGACTCCCCCCAACCTTTGTGGCAGCACTCGAGTGCTGCGCGCATCAGTTGCACGTTGCCGATGCATTCGAAGGAGAAGTCGACGCCGCCATCGGTCATGTCGACGATCACTTCCTGGATCGGACGATCGAAGTCCTTCGGGTTCACGCAGTCGGTGGCGCCGAGTTGTTTCGCGATCTCGAATTTGGCCGGATTGATGTCGATGGCGATGATGCGCGCAGCCTTGGCTTTTACCGCGCCGATCACAGCCGACAGACCGATGCCGCCCAGGCCGAAGATGGCCACGGTGTCACCTGGCTTGACCTTGGCGGTGTTGAGCACGGCACCAATGCCGGTGGTGACGCCACAGCCCAGCAGGCAGACCTTTTCCAGTGGCGCATCTTTGGAGATCTTGGCCACGGAGATTTCCGGCAACACGGTGTATTCCGAGAATGTCGAAGTACCCATGTAGTGGAAAATCGTTTCGCCCTTGTAGGAAAAGCGCGAAGTGCCGTCCGGCATTAAACCTTTACCCTGAGTGGCGCGAATCGCCTGACACAGGTTGGTCTTTCCCGACTTACAGAATTTGCACTGGCCGCATTCCGGGGTGTACAGCGGAATCACGTGATCGCCAACGGCAACCGAAGTCACGCCCTCGCCGATCGCTTCAACGATGGCGCCACCTTCGTGGCCGAGGATCGACGGAAAGATGCCTTCCGGATCAGCGCCGGACAGGGTGTAGGCGTCAGTGTGGCAAACCCCGGAAGCCACCACACGCAGCAACACTTCACCGGCCTTGGGCATGGCGACATCGACTTCTACGATTTCCAGCGGCTTCTTGGCCTCGAAGGCAACGGCGGCGCGCGACTTGATCATGCTGACTCTCCAGTGAATACATTGAATAAAAAACCAGACAAGGAGTGTAATACATGGCTTTACGATGAATAATCCGGACAAAAGCAAAACATTATTGCCATACAGGGATAATCCCGATGTCCGAAAACCGCTGGGAAGGCATCGACGAGTTCGTCGCCGTTGCTGAATGCAGCCAGTTCACCGCCGCTGCCGAACGTCTTGGAGTTTCGTCTTCACATATCAGTCGACAAATCGTACGGCTGGAAGAGCGCTTGCAGACGCGCCTGCTCTATCGCAGTACTCGGCGGGTGACGCTGACCGAGGCCGGGCAGACTTTTCTGCAACATTGCCAACGCTTGCAGGATGGTCGCGAGGAAGCCCTGCGTGCGGTAGGCGACCTGACCAGCGAACCGAAAGGCATGCTGCGCATGACGTGTGCCGTGGCTTACGGCGAACGTTTTATCGTGCCGTTGGTGACGCGGTTCATGGGGCTTTATCCTCAGTTGCGCATCGATATCGAATTGAGCAATCGACAACTTGATCTGGTGCATGAAGGTCTGGATCTGGCGATTCGCTTGGGTCGCTTGCAGGACTCGCGGTTGGTCGCAACACGCCTGGCGCCAAGGCGAATGTATCTTTGCGCGTCACCGTCCTACGTTGAGCGGTACGGTCGCCCGCATAGCTTGTCGGAATTGAGTCGGCACAATTGCCTGATCGGCAGCACAGATATCTGGCAGCTTGAGCAAAATGGTCGGGAGTTTTCCCAACGGGTGCAAGGCAACTGGCGCTGCAACAGTGGGCAAGCGGTACTGGACGCAGCGCTTCAGGGGGTTGGGCTGTGTCAGTTGCCGGATTATTACGTGCTGGAGCATTTGCACAGTGGCGCGTTGATTTCGTTGCTGGAGGCGCATCAGCCGCCGAATACGGCGGTATGGGCGCTGTATCCGCAGCAGCGGCATTTGTCGCCGAAGGTGCGCAAGTTGGTGGATTTTTTGAAGGTAGGGTTGGCTGAGCGGCCGGAGTATCGGAGCTGAGTGATGGGTTGCCTGAACTATCGCTTTCGCGAGCAGGCTCGCTCCCACAGGGGATCGGCGGTGAATGCAAATTGGGGTCAGGCGCAAATCAAATGTGGGAGCGAGCTTGCTCGCGAAGGCTGCGGAATAAGCGCCACAGCAATCAGCGGCGATTAGCCCAACGCTGGCGCAACCATTCCAGATCTTCAGGCCGGGTCACCTTGAGGTTATCCGCCCGCCCTTCAATCAGACGCGGCGCCAGACCGGCCCACTCCATCGCCGAGGCCTCATCAGTAATCACAGCATCAGCAACGAGACTGTCCGCCAACGCCCGATGCAACGCGCCGAGGCGAAACATCTGCGGCGTGTACGCCTGCCAGATCACACTACGATCCACGGTCTCAACCACCCGACCGTGCTTGTCGACCCGCTTCAACGTGTCGCGCGCCGGCACCGCGAGCAAACCGCCCACCGGGTCATCTGCCAGTTCATCGAGTAACTTGTCGAGATCTTCGCGACTCAGATTCGGCCGTGCCGCATCGTGCACCAGTACCCAATCCTCATCATCGGCACCCTGCGCATGCAAATGCAGCAAGGCATTGAGCACCGAGCCGGAACGCTCGGCCCCGCCCTCAACCCGTTGAATGCGCGGATCGCTGACGCAAGCCAGGTTCGGCCAATAAGGATCATCAACAGCAAGACTGACCACCAGCCCTTTGAGGCTCGGGTGATCGAGGAAACAGCCGAGGCTGTGTTCGAGAATTGTGCGCCCGCCCAGTTGCAGATATTGCTTGGGACGGTCCGCGGCCATTCGGGCACCGACGCCCGCAGCGGGAATAACGGCCCAGAAGGCCGGCAGGGAATTGATCATTGGGCCAACTGGTAAAGGGTTTCGCCGTCCTTGACCATGCCCAGTTCGTGACGAGCCCGTTCTTCAACGGTCTCCATGCCCTTTTTCAACTCGCTGACTTCAGCGTCCATCACTCGGTTGCGCTCCAGCAAACCTTCGTTCTCGGCATGTTGATCAGCAATCTGCTGATTCAGCTCGGCGACTTGCGCCAGACTGCCATTGCCCACCCACAGGCGGTACTGCAGACCGGCCAGTAGCAAGAGCAAAACGAGAAACAACCAGTAAGGACTGCGCATCGAATATCAGGTATCCAGTGAAAAAAGACAGCCACGCCAAAACTTTGAAGCATCTGATAGCACGAAGCCTGGAAGACCCAGGCTTGTGCTGTTAAGGCATCAGATTAGTGGCAAATCCATCGCTGTCACGACTTTTTCGACACAATCCGGTGTCCTTCCATCGATTTGTACTTAGCCGCGGAACTCGCTGCGACCGTTGTACTTGGCCTTGCCATTCAACTGCTCTTCGATACGCAGCAGTTGGTTGTACTTGGAAACGCGGTCGGAACGGCACAGCGAACCGGTCTTGATCTGGCCAGCCGAGGTGCCCACAGCCAGGTCGGCAATGGTCGAATCTTCGGTTTCGCCCGAACGGTGCGAGATCACGGCAGTGTAACCGGCAGCCTTGGCCATCTGGATGGCTTCCAGGGTTTCGGTCAGAGTGCCGATCTGGTTGAACTTGATCAGGATCGAGTTGGCGATGTTTTTATCGATGCCCTCTTTCAGGATCTTGGTGTTGGTCACGAACAGGTCGTCGCCGACCAGTTGAACCTTCTCGCCGATCTTGTCGGTGAGGATCTTCCAGCCAGCCCAGTCAGACTCGTCCAGACCATCTTCGATCGAGATGATCGGATAACGTTCGGTCAGGCCTTTCAGGTAGTCAGCAAAACCTTCGGCGGTGAACACCTGGCCTTCGCCGGACAGGTTGTACTTGCCGTCTTCGTAGAATTCGCTGGCCGCGCAGTCCAGAGCCAGGGTCACGTCGGTGCCCAGCTTGTAACCGGCGTTGGCAACGGCTTCGGAGATCACTTTCAAAGCGTCTTCGTTGGACGCCAGGTTCGGTGCGAAACCGCCTTCGTCGCCAACGGCAGTGCTCAGGCCACGAGCCTTCAGCACAGCTTTCAAGTGATGGAAAATCTCGGTGCCCATGCGCAGACCTTCCGAGAACGACTTGGCGCCAACCGGCTGCACCATGAATTCCTGGATGTCGACGTTGTTATCGGCGTGCTCGCCACCGTTGATGATGTTCATCATCGGCACCGGCATCGAGTACACACCCGGGGTGCCGTTGAGGTTGGCGATGTGTGCGTACAGCGGCAGATCCTGGTCCTGTGCAGCCGCCTTGGCCGCAGCCAGGGACACGGCGAGGATGGCGTTGGCGCCCAGGGTCGCTTTGTTTTCGGTACCGTCGAGCTTGATCATCGCGTGATCCAGGGCTTTCTGGTCGCTTGGGTCGGTGCCCAGCAGCAGATCGCGGATCGGACCGTTGATGTTGGCTACCGCTTTGAGCACGCCCTTGCCCAGGTAACGGCTCTTGTCGCCATCACGCAGCTCGAGCGCTTCACGCGAGCCAGTGGATGCACCGGACGGCGCGCAAGCGCTGCCGATGATGCCGTTGTCGAGAAGCACGTCCGCTTCCACGGTGGGATTGCCACGGGAGTCGAGAACTTCACGACCTTTGATGTCGACGATTTTTGCCATTGTTGTAAACACTCCAAAGTTGACGAAAACGACGCAGCTAGAGGAAATCTTTTTACCGTCGGCAAGGGGTGTGCAGCGGGCAGACTTGCAGACGATAACGCTCATGCCCGAGGGCATGAGCGACAAATCGTGCGGTACTTTACCGGAGAATTGAGTGTTACGCGGTTTCTACCGTCGGAAAACTCTTAACCAGTTCGTCCAACGCTTTGAGCTGGGCCAGGAATGGCTCCAGTTTGTCCAGACGCAAGGCGCAAGGGCCGTCGCATTTGGCGTTGTCCGGATCCGGATGCGCTTCGAGGAACAGGCCCGCCAGCGACTGGCTCATGCCGGCCTTGGCCAGATCCAGAACCTGTGCACGGCGACCGCCGGCGGAATCGGCACGACCACCCGGCATTTGCAGCGCGTGGGTCACGTCGAAGAATACCGGGTACTCGAACTGCTTCATGATGCTGAAGCCGAGCATGTCGACCACGAGGTTGTTATAGCCGAAGCTCGAACCACGCTCGCAGAGGATCAATTGATCGTTACCCGCTTCGACGCACTTGTTCAGGATGTGTTTCATCTCCTGAGGCGCGAGGAACTGGGCTTTCTTGATGTTGATCACTGCATTGGTCTTGGCCATCGCGACGACCAGATCGGTCTGGCGCGACAGGAAGGCCGGCAGTTGAATGATGTCGCAGACCTCAGCGACGACCGCGGCCTGTTCAGGCTCGTGGACGTCGGTAATGATCGGTACGCCGAAGGCTTGTTTGATGTCCTGGAAGATGCGCATGCCCTCTTCCAGGCCAGGACCGCGATAGGAGGTCACAGAAGAACGGTTGGCCTTGTCGAAACTGGCCTTGAACACGTAAGGGATACCGAGTTTTTCGGTGACCTTCACATACTCTTCGCAAACCTGCATGGCCATGTCACGGCTTTCCAGCACGTTCATGCCGCCGAACAGCACCATGGGTTTGTCGTTGGCAATTTCGATGTCGCCGACGCGGATGATCTTCTGTGCCATCGGGATTAAGCCTTCTTCTGGTGTTGAGCCAACGCAGCTTTGACAAAACCGCTGAACAGCGGATGGCCATCGCGTGGTGTCGAGGTGAACTCAGGGTGGAACTGGCATGCGACGAACCATGGGTGATCGGCCGCTTCAACCACTTCAACCAGCGCCGCGTCAGCGGAGCGACCGGAGATTTTCAGGCCGGCTTCGATCAGCTGTGGCAGCAGATTGTTGTTCACTTCGTAACGGTGACGGTGACGCTCGACGATCACGTCCTTGCCGTAGCAGTCGTGCACCTTGGAGCCGGCTTCGAGCAGGCAGTCCTGAGCGCCGAGACGCATGGTGCCGCCCAGGTCGGACGATTCGGTACGCACTTCAACAGCACCGGTAGCGTCTTCCCACTCGGTGATCAGACCGACAACCGGATGGCCGCTGGCGCGATCGAACTCGGTGGAGTTGGCGTCTTTCCAGCCCATTACGTTACGGGCGAATTCAATGACCGCTACTTGCATGCCCAGGCAGATACCCAGGTACGGAACCTTGTTTTCGCGAGCGTACTGAACGGCGGTGATCTTGCCTTCCACGCCGCGCAGACCGAAGCCGCCCGGTACGAGGATCGCGTCGACACCTTCGAGCAGCGCAGTGCCCTGGTTCTCGATGTCTTCGGAATCGATGTAACGCAGGTTGACCTTGGTGCGGTTGCTGATACCGGCGTGACTCATCGCTTCGATCAGCGACTTGTAGGCGTCCAGCAGTTCCATGTACTTGCCGACCATGGCGATGGTCACTTCGTGTTCCGGGTTCAGCTTGGCGTCAACCACCGCTTCCCACTCGGACAGATCAGCACTGCCGCATTGCAGACCGAAACGCTCAACAACGAAATCGTCCAGACCCTGCGAGTGCAGGATGCCCGGGATCTTGTAGATGGTGTCGGCGTCTTCCAGCGCGATCACCGCACGCTCTTCAACGTTGGTGAACTGAGCGATCTTGCGACGCGACGAAATGTCGATCGGGTGATCGGAACGGCACACCAGCACGTCTGGCTGCAGGCCGATCGAACGCAGCTCTTTTACCGAGTGCTGAGTAGGCTTGGTTTTGGTCTCGCCAGCGGTGGCGATGTACGGAACCAAAGTCAGGTGCATCAGCATCGCGCGCTTGGCGCCGACTTCGAAACGCAGTTGGCGGATGGCTTCGAGGAACGGTTGCGACTCGATGTCACCGACGGTGCCACCGATTTCAACCATCGCCACGTCAGCGTCACCGGCACCCTTGATGATGCGGCGCTTGATTTCGTCGGTGATGTGCGGGATCACCTGGATGGTCGCACCCAGGTAGTCACCACGGCGCTCTTTGCGCAGCACGTGCTCGTAGACACGGCCAGTGGTGAAGTTGTTGTTCTGGGTCATGGTCGTGCGGATGAACCGCTCGTAGTGACCCAGGTCCAGGTCGGTTTCGGCGCCGTCGTGGGTGACGAACACTTCACCGTGCTGGAACGGACTCATGGTGCCCGGATCGACGTTGATGTACGGATCCAGCTTCAGCATGGTGACCTTAAGTCCCCGCGCCTCCAGGATGGCTGCCAATGAAGCCGATGCAATGCCTTTCCCCAATGAAGAAACAACACCGCCCGTGACGAATATGTAGCGCGTCATGAAAAACCCTAGAAGTCTGCGTTAAAGCGGTACGAGCCGCCGGGGAAAGCGAAGGAAGGCCGAAGCCCCCGATCACCTGCATTAATCACAGTGCACCTTTCAAAAAAACCGCCGCGTTGGGACAGACCGGCAGGTGAAACACCGGTACGTTGCTCGCTACACATTTTTTGGAATCGCCCAGCAAAGACTGCTTGGTAATCGGCAACTCCTGCAATTCAGGCGAATCCACAGAAGTTGTATCAAGAAGGGAGCGTAGTCTACCGGAATGCTCCTTTCAGCTCAAACCTTGATCTTCGTCTGTTGGCAGCCAATGCAATTTCCAGCCGTCCTGCACAGGGCCATCAAGCCCCGGCAGGTTCGCCACCGCGAGCAATTCATCGTCGCGAAACAGCAGCGGCAATCTGCCACGCACGAAGCCCGGCACCGCGCGCTCATTGAGCAGGCGTTTGAGATCACGGTGACCGCGATCCGGCAGATGCATGACCTCACCGCCCTGACGATAGGCAATGCGCAAAGGCCCGACGGGAGTCTGCCCGCTGAACGTGACATGTCCGTTATCGGCCAAGCGTAGCGGTGAAGATGGGGTCTGCCACTCGTAACCGATCACTGGCGTGTGCAGCCATTGACCGCTGAGCCACCACACACGACCGGCGCTGCGGTGCAGTTCGCCACTGGCCAGGCGCCAGACCGGTGAAGCATCGGAAGCCGCTTCGCAGAGATCCGTCCAGCCCGACCAATGGTCAGTGTCTGGCAGTTGCGTGAAGGGTTGGAGCCAATGGCTGATCGCGTTTCGTTGGCGAGCAGTAGACAGTGCGGCGAGTGGCGCCAGTTCCAGCGAAGGTAAACCCAGCCACTCGAAAACATGGGAGGTGCTCGCTTGCGCCAGATCAATCTGCGCCAACTCATCGAGCAGCCCCTGCGCCTCCCGCAGATGGACGGCGCTGCGGGCCATGCTTACCTGCGCTTGCGGCCAGCGAGCGCTCAGCAGCGGCATGACCTGATGGCGCAGATAGTTGCGCGAGAACTGCCGATCCTGATTGGACGGGTCTTCGATCCAACGCAATTGATGAGCCTGCGCATACCCTTCCAGTTCGGCCCGGGAGATGTCCAGCAACGGACGAACCAGCGTGCCCTGCCCCACCGCCCGTTGCGCGGGCATCCCGGACAACCCGCGCACACCGGCGCCACGTAATAGCCGGAACAAAAGTGTCTCCGCTTGATCATCGCGATGCTGGCCAGTGAGCAATACGTCATTCGCTTGCGTCAGCGAACTGAACACCGCGTAACGCGCATCCCGCGCCGCCCGCTCCAGACTCGCGCCGGGTTGCACTGTCACGCGCTCGATCTGTAGCGGCACGCCCAGCGCATCGCATACGGATTGGCAATGTGACGGCCACACATCGGCTGCAGCCTGGAGGCCGTGATGGATATGAACTGCGCTTAGCGGTGGGAGGGATTCGGATTTTGCCAGGGAGGCAAGCAGATGCAGCAGGACGGTGGAATCGAGACCACCGGAGAAGGCGATGCGCCAATGAGCGGCATTGCGCCAAGGCTCAAGGCTCAGTAATAACCGGGAAGGCAAATCAATCGAGAACTGACTCATTTTTTCACCTTCACCGAAACCAATGTGGGAGCGAGCTTGCTCGCGAAAGCGGTTCAACATTCAACATTTTCGTTGCCTGTTATAACGCCTTCGCGAGCAAGCTCGCTCCCACAGTGTTTTGCATTGTCAGCTAAATCGGCGTTCGATCAGAGACCGTAGCTCATCAGTCGATCATAACGGCGCTTCAGCAACGCTTCGTTATCGAACTTCTTCAGCATCGCCAGTTGCGAGCTCAGCTCTGCACGAATCGAAGCCGCCGCAGCCGCCGGATCACGGTGCGCGCCGCCCAGAGGCTCGCCAATCACCTTGTCGACGATGCCCAGGCCTTTCAGACGCTCGGCGGTGATACCCATCGCCTCAGCAGCATCCGGCGCTTTTTCGGCGGTCTTCCACAGAATCGAAGCGCAGCCTTCCGGCGAGATCACCGCGTAGGTCGAGTACTGCAACATGTTCAGTTGGTCGCAGACACCGATGGCCAGTGCACCGCCGGAACCACCTTCACCGATAACGGTGGCGATGATCGGGGTCTTCAGGCGCGACATCACACGCAGGTTCCAGGCGATCGCTTCGCTCTGGTTGCGCTCTTCAGCGTCGATACCCGGATAGGCACCCGGGGTGTCGATGAAGGTCAGGATCGGCATCTTGAAACGCTCGGCCATTTCCATCAGACGGCAAGCCTTGCGGTAGCCCTCCGGACGCGGCATGCCGAAGTTGCGGCGCACCTTCTCACGGACTTCACGGCCCTTCTGGTGACCGATGATCATCACCGGCTGGTCTTCCAGACGGGCGATACCGCCAACGATGGCGGCGTCGTCAGAGAAGTGACGGTCGCCGTGCAGTTCGTCGAACTCGGTGAAGATGTGCTCGATATAGTCGAGGGTGTACGGGCGTTTCGGGTGACGCGCCAGGCGTGCGATCTGCCAGCTGGTCAGCTTGCCGAAGATGTCTTCGGTCAGCGTTTTGCTCTTGTCCTGCAGGCGGGAGATCTCATCGCCGATATTCAGCGAATTGTCATTACCGACCAAGCGCAACTCTTCGATCTTCGCTTGCAGGTCGGCGATCGGCTGTTCGAAATCTAGAAAATTCGGGTTCATAGGCGTCCGTCTTGGGTCGTGTCCCAAATGAGCTTGGGCCGGCCGGTTGTCTATTCGCGCCCTACCTTAAGGGAGAGGCGCGCTGAGGTCGAGATTAAAAATTCAGGTTGCGGGCAAGCGCAGTGATGGCACTTGCCGGTCAACGGTATTGGAGGAAGACGTTGTCTCGCCCGAACTGGTCACGCAGAGCCTGAATCAAGGCATCCGCCGGGTCGATTCGCCACGTCTCGCCAAACTGCAGCAAGGTCTTCGCATCCGGACTGGTGTACTCCATGGTGATCGGGCACGCGCCGCGATGACGCTTGAGCAAATCACCCAACCAGCGTAGCTGATCGCCTTTGAGGTCCTGGGTTTGCAGCTTCAGGCGCAGGCTTTCGGCCAGATTGGTGCGGGCATCTTCCATGCTCATCACGCGCTTGACCCGCAGCTTCAGGCCCCCGGAGAAGTCGTCATTGCTGACCTCGCCTTCGACGACCACCATCGCGTCAGTCTGCAACAACGACTGCGCCGCATGGAACGACTCGGAAAACAACGAGGCCTCGATGCGTCCAGAGCGGTCATCCAGGGTGATGAACCCCATCTTGTCGCCCTTCTTGTTCTTCATGACCCGCAGCGCAATGATCATGCCCGCGACGGTCTGGGTATCACGCGCCGGTTTCAGATCAATGATGCGCTGGCGGGCGAAACGACGGATTTCACCTTCGTATTCATCAATCGGGTGACCGGTCAGGTACAGGCCCAGGGTGTCTTTCTCCCCTTTGAGCCGCTCCTTGAGCGTCAACTCCTTGGCCTTGCGATGGTTGGCGTAAACGTCAGCGTCTTCTTCGACGAACAGTCCACCGAACAGGTCCGAGTGCCCGCTGTCCTGAGTGCGTGCAGTTTGTTCGGCGGCCTTGATCGCCTCTTCCATGGCCGTCAGCAGCACCGCGCGGTTGCGGTCGATGTTGGCCTGGTAGGCTTTTTGCTCATCGTGGAAGTACGGACCAAGGCGATCCAGAGCGCCGCTGCGAATCAAGCCGTCGAGCGTGCGTTTGTTGATGCGCTTGAGGTCGACCCGGGCGCAGAAATCGAACAGGTCCTTGAATGGCCCCGCCAGACGCGCCTCAGTGATCGCCTCAACCGGCCCCTCGCCTACGCCTTTGATCGCGCCCAGGCCATAGATGATCCGGCCTTCATCGTTCACCGTGAACTTGAATTCCGAAGTATTCACATCCGGCGCGTCGAGGCGCAGCTTCATGGTGCGAATTTCTTCGATCAAGGTCACGACCTTGTCGGTATTGTGCATGTCCGCCGACAGTACCGCGGCCATGAACGGCGCCGGGTAATGGGTTTTCAGCCAGGCGGTCTGGTACGACACCAGACCGTAAGCAGCGGAGTGAGACTTGTTGAAGCCGTAACCGGCGAATTTTTCCACCAGGTCGAAAATGTTACCGGCGAGGTCGGCGTCGATATTGTTGGTCTTGCAACCCTCAATGAAGCCGCCGCGCTGCTTGGCCATTTCTTCGGGTTTTTTCTTACCCATCGCCCGACGCAGCATGTCTGCACCGCCGAGGGTGTAACCGGCCATGACCTGAGCAATCTGCATCACCTGTTCTTGATACAGGATGATGCCGTAAGTCGGTGCCAGAACAGGCTTGAGGCCTTCGTACTGGTAGTCCGAGTGCGGGTACGCCAGTTCGGCGCGACCGTGCTTACGGTTGATGAAGTCATCCACCATGCCGGACTGCAGCGGGCCCGGACGGAACAGGGCCACCAGTGCGATCAAGTCTTCGAGGCAGTCGGGCTTGAGCTTTTTGATCAGCTCTTTCATGCCGCGCGATTCAAGCTGGAACACCGCCGTGGTTTCAGCTTTCTGCAACAACGAGTACGTCGGTTTGTCGTCCAGCGGGATAACCGCGATATCCAGCGGCGGTTCGTTGACCTTGGCGCGGTCGCGGTTGATGGTTTTCAGCGCCCAGTCGATCACCGTCAGCGTACGCAGACCGAGGAAGTCGAACTTCACCAGACCGGCGGCTTCAACGTCGTCCTTGTCGAACTGGGTTACCAGACCGTCACCGGCCTCGTCGCAATAGATCGGCGAGAAGTCAGTCAGCTTGGTCGGCGCGATTACCACACCACCGGCGTGTTTGCCGACGTTACGCACGACGCCTTCGAGCTTGCGCGCCATCTCCCAGATTTCCGCAGCCTCTTCATCGACCTTGATGAAGTCACGCAGGATCTCTTCCTGTTCGTAGGCTTTCTCGAGGGTCATACCGACTTCGAACGGAATCATCTTCGACAGACGATCCGCCAAACCGTAGGACTTGCCCTGCACCCGCGCTACGTCGCGCACCACAGCCTTGGCGGCCATGGAACCGAAGGTGATGATCTGGCTTACCGCGTTGCGGCCGTATTTCTCGGCCACGTAGTCGATTACCCGGTCACGACCGTCCATGCAGAAGTCGACGTCGAAGTCGGGCATCGATACCCGTTCCGGGTTAAGGAAACGTTCGAACAGCAGGTCGTATTCCAGCGGGTCGAGGTCGGTGATCTTCTGCACGTAGGCCACCAGCGACCCGGCGCCCGACCCACGGCCCGGACCTACCGGTACGCCGTTGTTCTTGGCCCACTGGATAAAGTCCATCACGATCAGGAAGTAACCCGGGAAGCCCATCTGGATGATGATATCCAGCTCGAAATTCAAGCGATCGACATAGACCTGACGCTTGGCTTCGTAGTCTTCGGTGGTGTCTTTGGGCAGCAGCACCGACAAGCGTTCTTCGAGACCGTCGAAGGAGACCTTGCGGAAATACTCGTCGATGGTCATGCCATCGGGGATCGGGAAGTTGGGCAGGAAGTGAGTGCCCAGTTTCACTTCAATGTTGCAGCGCTTGGCGATCTCGACGGTGTTTTCAATCGCGTCAGGAATATCGCTGAACAGCTCGATCATCTCCTCGGCGCTTTTCAGGTATTGCTGATCGCTGTAATTCTTCGAGCGCCGCGGATCGTCGAGGGCGCGGCCCTCACCGATGCACACGCGGGTTTCGTGAGCGGCGAAGTCTTCCTGCTTGATGAAGCGCACATCGTTGGTCGCCACCAGCGGCGCGCCAAGCTTGTCGGCAAGTGCGACGGCACCGTGCAGTTGCTCTTCATCGTTAGGACGATTGGTGCGCTGGATTTCCAGATAAAAACGATCCGGGAACACCGCCATCCATTCGCGCGCCAGCACTTCGGCTTCGGCCGGATTGCCGCCGATCATGGCCATGCCGATCTCGCCTTCTTTGGCGGCGGACAGCATGATCAGGCCTTCGTTGGCTTCGGCGACCCACTCACGCTCGATGATGATCATGCCGTTGCGCTGGCCTTCGATGAAGCCGCGCGAGATCAATTCAGTGAGGTTGCGATAGCCCTTGGCATTCATCACCAACAGGCTGAGCCGGCTCAGCGGAGCGTCCGGGTCTTTGTTCGACAGCCACAGGTCGGCGCCGCAAATCGGCTTGATGCCGGCGCCCATGGTGTTTTTATAGAATTTGACCAGAGAACACATGTTGTTCTGGTCGGTGACCGCGACCGCCGGCATGTTCATGGCCGTCAGCGCCTTGACCAGCGGCTTGATCCGTACCAGCCCGTCGACCAGGGAGTATTCAGTGTGCAGGCGTAGATGAACGAATGAAGCCGGCATAGTGATCCTGTCCAGTTACATAGAGACAACAAGGCCCGGATTGTACCGGGCCTCGAACAAAACATCAGCCTTGCGACTAAACCTGCGTCAGACCTTCCAGCGCTTCATAAGCCTGACGCACCGGGGCGAACGAGCGCCGGTGAATCGGCGTCGGGCCAAGCCGCACCAACGCTTCCAGATGAACGGGCGTCGGATAGCCTTTGTGACCACCGATGCCGTAACCCGGGTAGATCAATTCGAACGCGGCCATTTCGCGGTCGCGACTGACCTTGGCCAGAATCGACGCTGCAGCGATGGCCGGCACCTTGCCGTCGCCCTGCACCACCGCTTCAGCGCGCATCGGCAGTTGCGGGCACCGGTTGCCGTCGATCATCGCCAGTTTTGGCTGAATGTGCAGGCCGGCCACTGCGCGTTGCATGGCCAGCATGGTTGCATGAAGGATGTTCAGCTCGTCGATTTCTTCGACTTCGGCGCGGGCGATGCACCAGCTCAGGGACTTCTCGATGATTTCGTCATAGAGCTTTTCGCGCCTGGCTTCGGTGAGTTTCTTCGAATCGTTGAGGCCGAGGATCGGCCGGTTCGGATCGAGGATCACCGCTGCCGTCACCACCGCACCGCACAATGGCCCGCGACCGACTTCGTCGACACCGGCAACCAGTTCTTCAACTTCGGCGACCAAGGTGAAATCCAGCCCCATCTGCATGCTTGTCTTGCTCATCGTGTCTGACCGATCAGGTTGAGGACGGCGTCCGCCGCCTGATTGGAGGCATCCAGCCGCAGCGTGCGGTGGATCTCGTCGAAACCGCGAGTCTGCTCTTCGCCGCCTTCGATCAGCGGCGACAGGGTCTGCGCCAATGCTTCGACCGTTGCATCATCCTGCAACAATTCCGGGACCAGCAGACGCTGGGCCAGCAGATTCGGCAAGGACACGTACGGGCTCTTGACCATGCGTTTCAGAATCCAGAACGTCAGCGGTGCCAAACGGTACGCCACGACCATCGGCCGCTTGTACAACAGCGCTTCAAGGGTGGCGGTACCGGAGGCAATCAGCACGGCGTTGCACGCGGCCAGCGCCAGATGGGATTTGCCGTCGAGCAAGGTCACCGGCAGATCCCGGCCGGCAAGCAACTCTTCAAGCTGCGCGCGGCGTTCCGCATTGGCGCACGGAATGACGAAGCGCAAACCCGGGCGCAGCGCACGCAGACGTTCGGCGGTGTCGAGGAACAGCGCGCCCAGACGGGAGACTTCGCCGCCGCGACTGCCGGGCATCAACGCCACCAGCGGGCCGTCGGGCAGGCCCAGTTCGGCACGCGCCGCAGCGCGATCAGCTTCCAGCGGAATGGTGTCGGCCAGCGTGTGACCGACGAACCGTACCGGTACGCCTTTTTCTTCGTAGAATTTTGCTTCGAACGGCAGCAGTGTCAGCATCAGGTCACAGCCTTCGCGGATCTTCAGCACGCGTTTCTGGCGCCACGCCCATACCGACGGGCTGACGTAATGCACGGTCTTGATTCCGGCCTGACGCAGCTTGAGTTCGATATTGAGGTTGAAGTCCGGCGCGTCGATACCGATGAACACGTCCGGCTTCTCGGCGATCAGCGTGGCAATCAGGTCCTTGCGGCGTTTGAGCAACTCGCGCAGCCGGCCGAGGACTTCCACCAGGCCCATGACCGACAAGCGCTCCATGGGAAAGTAGGAGGTCAGGCCTTCGGCCTGCATCAACGGACCACCCACGCCGATGAACTCGACCGCCGGATGCTGTGCCTTGAGGGCGCGCATGAGACCGGCGCCGAGAATGTCACCGGAAGCTTCACCCGCCACCAGCGCAATACGCAAATTGGCCATGATCAGCGAGTGATGCCGCGAGTCGACGACTGGATGGAGTCGCGGAATATCGCGACTTCCGGGAACTGCGCAGCAGGTTCGACCAGTTCGGCCAGTGCCTGCTCAACCGTGAGGCCTTGACGATAGACCGTTTTATAAGCGCGACGCAGGGTGTGGATCGCGTCCTCACTGAAACCGCGACGGCGCATGCCTTCGAAGTTCATGCTGCGCGCTTCGGCCGGGTTGCCGAAAACGGTGACGAACGCCGGGACGTCCTTGCCGATGGCGGTGCCCATGCCGGAAAAGCTGTGGGCGCCAATGTGGCAATACTGGTGAACCAGGGTGAACCCGGAAAGAATCGCCCAGTCATCCACGTGTACATGACCGGCCAACGCGGTGTTGTTGACCAGAATGCAGTGGTTGCCGATGACGCTGTCGTGACCGATGTGGGCATAGGCCATGATCAGGTTGTGATCGCCCAGCGTGGTTTCCGAACGGTCTTGAACGGTGCCACGGTGGATGGTCACACCTTCACGAATGACGTTGTGGTCACCGATCACCAGACGGGTTTCTTCGCCTTTGTATTTCAGATCGGGCGTGTCTTCGCCTACCGAGGAAAACTGGTAGATGCGATTGTGCTTACCGATGCGCGTTGGGCCTTTGAGGATTACATGAGGCCCGATCACAGTCCCCTCGCCGATTTCCACACCTGCGCCGATGATCGACCACGGGCCGACCTCGACGCCGTCAGCCAGAACGGCCGACGGATCGATGATTGCGCGAGGGTCAATCAAACTCATAGCTTGCGTTCCGCGCAGATGATCTCAGCGGAGCAGACCGGCTTGCCATCGACCGAAGCCTGGCATTCGAACTTCCAGATCTGACGCTTGCAACTGATGAACTTGGCTTCAAGGATCAGCTGATCGCCCGGCAACACCGGCTGGCGGAAGCGCAGCTTGTCAGAACCGACGAAGTAATACAGGGTGCCGTCGGCCGGTTTGACGTCGAGCATTTTGAAACCGAGGATCCCGGCAGCCTGAGCCATCGCTTCGATGATCAGTACGCCCGGCATGATTGGATGCGCAGGGAAGTGACCATTGAAGAACGGTTCATTGATGCTGACATTCTTGTAGGCGCGAATGCGCTTGCCTTCAGTGTCCAGTTCCACCACCCGGTCCACCAGCAGGAACGGGTAACGGTGAGGCAGGTATTCGCGAATCTCGTTGATGTCCATCATTTCGGGGGGAAGCCTATGTAAAGATTGGGAGCGCGACTGACGCGCACTCCTCTAGCAAATCAAGGAGGCAGTCTAGAGGCTGTGCACACTTGATATGGAAATGGTATCAGCCATCTGATGAAGCATTGCCGTCAGGGGTCACTTCCCCTACGCGCTTTTCCAGCTGTTTCAACCGTCGCGCGATGTCATCGAGCTGACGGATGCGGGCCGCGCTTTTGCGCCATTCGGCCGCCGGTTGCATGGCTGTGCCGGAAGAATAGGCACCCGGCTCGGTAATCGAGTGGGTCACCATGGTCATCCCGGTCAGGAAAACGTTGTCGCAAATATCAATGTGGCCGACCAGACCGACACCACCGGCCAGCATGCAATGCTTGCCGATCTTGGTGCTGCCGGAGATCCCGACGCACGCCGCCATGGCCGTGTGATCACCGACCTGAACGTTGTGGGCAATCTGGATCTGGTTGTCGAGCTTCACGCCATTACCTATTACGGTATCGGCCAGAGCGCCGCGGTCGATGGCGGTGTTTACGCCAATCTCGACATCGTCGCCGATGGTCACGCCACCGATCTGGGCGATCTTCTGCCAGATGCCTTTTTCGTTAGCGAAACCGAAGCCTTCACCACCGAGCACGGCACCGGACTGAATCACCACACGCTTGCCGATGCGCACGTCGTGATACAGCGTCACGCGCGGGGCAAGCCAACCACCTTCGCCGATTTCGCTGCGGGCACCGATGACGCAATGCGCGCCCAGGGTCACTTGCGCACCGATCCGCGCACCGGCCTCGATCACCACGAAAGGGCCGACGCTGGCGGTTGGATCAACCACTGCGTCTGCCGCAATTACCGCAGAGGGATGGATACCCGCAGAGGCTTTTGGCTTGGGATCGAACAGATGCGAGATACGCGCGTAAGCCAGATAAGGATCAGGCACCACCAACGCATTACCGGCATAACCTTCGGCATCGGCCTCTTTGAGCAGCAGTGCTGCTGCCTGCGAGCCTGCCAGGTATTTGCGATATTGAGGGTTTGCCAGAAAGCTCAACTGAGCTGGGCCAGCCTCTTGCAAAGTGGCTAGCCCAGTAATTTGCTTCTCAGGGTCGCCACGCAGGGTGGCGCCGAGGAACTCGGCCAACTGGCCGAGCTTGATAGTCGCGGTCATGGGTTACTTCAGCTGATTCATGCGCTCGATAACCTGGCGCGTGATGTCGTACTGAGGTTTGACATCAATCACTGCGCCACGCTCGAACACCAGGTCAAAACCACCTTTCTTGATGACTTCTTCCACTGCGCTATCCAGCTTCGGCTTCAGTTGCTTGAGCATTTCGCGGTCGGCAACAGCTTTCGCTTCGTTCAGCTCCTTGGACTGGAACTGGAAGTCACGGGCCTTTTGCTTGAATTCCAGCTCCAGACGCTCACGCTCGCCTTGCTGCATTTTGTCGCCACCGGCCATCAGACGATCCTGAATGCCCTTGGCGCTGCTTTCCAGCGTTTTCAGTTTGGTCAGTTGCGGACCGAACTTCTTCTCGGCATCCACAGCGTATTTCTTCGCAGCGTCGGATTCCAGCAAGGCCATCTGATAGTTCAGAACGGCAATTTTCATGTCGGCAAATGCCGGGCCTGCCACCATCAAGGAGGCCAGGAGAACCAATTGAGTCAACTTACGCACGATGCACTCCTACAAAATCCATTGTCGTTATCTTGGGTCAGACGCTTAGAACGTCTGGCCGAGGGAGAATTGGAACACTTGAGTTTCAGCGTCATCCGGTTTCTTGATCGGCATGGCCAACGCGAAGCTCAGAGGACCCAGTGCGGTGACCCAGGTCACGCCCACACCCACGGAACTGGCCATGTTGCTCAGGCTGATGTCGTTACACTTGGTGTTCGACGTCGAGCCGTTCGCATTGGTAGTGTCCTTGCACTGCGAGTCAAATACGTTACCCACATCCCAGAATACCGAGGTACGCAGGGAGCGTTGATCTTTCACGAACGGCAGCGGGAACAGAACCTCGACACCACCCTGGATCAGGACGTTACCACCGAACGGCAGTGGATCCTGGTCCGGGTCAGCCAGCGTGCCCGGGTTGGTACCACGGCTCGGCGTACTGCGCGGGCCGAGGGTGCTGTCCTTGAAGCCACGAACCGAGTTGAAACCACCAGCATAGTAGTTTTCATAGAACGGCAAGCCGTCAGTCGAACCATAACCGTCGCCATAACCCAATTCGGTGTGCAGACGCAGGGTGTAGTTCTCGCTGATCGGCTGGAACAGCTGACCGCGGTAATCAAGCTTGTAGAACGACAGGTCGCTGCCCGGAATGGTGGTCTCCAGAGTCAGGCTCTGCGAACGACCACGGGTCGGCAGTACGCCTTTGTTCAGGGTCGACTCGGACCAGCCGGCCGAAGCCTTGAAGTTCAGGTACTTGTCGCCTTCCTTGTTAACGAAGTCGAAAATCTCGTCAACGGTGTAAGTACCGGTCTTGATCGTGTCCTGCTGAGCGGACAGACCAAAGGTCAGGCGCGAAGTCTCGCTGATCGGGTAGCCAACGTTTACACCAGCACCCAGGCTGTCTACCGCATAGCTTGCTACGTCGACGTCGAGGTCTTTGTAGTCGGTGGTGCGATAGAACGCGTTGTAGCCCAGGCTCACGCCATCGGCGGTCCAGTACGGGTCAACGTAGCCGAAGTTGTAGCGGCTCTGGTATTCACTGCGGGTCAGACCGACGCTGACGCGGTTACCGGTACCGAGGAAGTTGTTCTGGGTGATCGAACCACCGAGGATCAGACCGGCGCTCTGGGCGAAACCGACACTGGCGGTAATCGAACCGGAAGCCTGTTCTTCAACGGCGTAGTTCACGTCAACCTGGTCGTCGACACCCGGAACAGCCGGAGTTTCAACGTTGACTTCTTTAAAGAAGCCCAGACGCTCAAGACGGGTCTTGGACTGGTCGATCAGATAAGTCGAAGCCCAGCCGCCTTCCATCTGACGCATTTCACGACGCAGCACTTCGTCTTCCGACTTGGTGTTACCACGGAAGTTAATGCGGTTGACGTAGGCACGTTTGCCCGGATCGACAGCAAACAGGATGTCCACGGTGTGGTCGTCATCGTGTGGCTGAGGCACGCCGTTGACGTTGGCGAAGGTGTAACCCTCGTTACCCAGACGACGAGTGATCAGCTCCGACGTGGTGGTCATCAGCTTGCGCGAGAACACCTGACCTTTTTGCACCAGCAGCAAGGACTTGACTTGATCTTCAGGGACTTTCAGGTCACCGCTGAGTTTGACGTCACGAACGGTGTACTTCTCGCCTTCCGTGACGTTGACAGTGATGTAGACGTGCTTCTTGTCCGGGGTGATGGACACCTGGGTCGAAGCGATATCCATGTTGATATAGCCACGGTCCAGGTAGTAGGAACGCAGGCGCTCCAGGTCACCGGACAGTTTTTCGCGGGCGTACTTGTCGTCGTTCTTGAAGAACGACAACCAGTTGGTGGTTTTCAGCTCGAACAGGTCGGTCAGGTCGTCCTCAGGGAAAACCGTGTTACCCACCACATTGATGTGCTGAATCGCCGCAACGGTGCCTTCGTTGATCTTCACTTTCAGGCCGACACGGTTACGCGGTTGCGATACCACTTCGGTATCGACCGTAGCCGAGTAGCGACCTTGCGCGACGTACTGACGCTGCAGTTCGTTACGCACACCTTCGAGGGTGGCACGCTGGAAGATCTCGCCTTCGGCCAGACCGGATTGCTTGAGACCCTTCATCAGGTCTTCAGTCGAGATCGCCTTGTTGCCTTCGATTTCGATACTGGCGACCGACGGACGCTCGACGACCGTGATGACCAGAACGTTGCCTTCGCGGCCCAGCTGGATATCTTGAAAGAAACCGGTTTTGAACAACGCACGAGTGGATTCCACCAGGCGACGATCATCCGCCTGCTCACCGACGTTCAACGGCAAGGCACCAAAGACACTACCCGCGGAGACCCGCTGGAGGCCATTGACGCGAATATCAGAGATAGTGAAGGACTCGGCGTGAACTTCGGCGATCATCAATACGGTGAGAACCGCAGTTAGCAGCAGACGTTTCATGAAGTCCTTTCTTATTCCAACTGGCAATAAACAAACTGCCGCAAAATGCGGCAGATTCGCAATTCAGCGAAGCGTTACAGTCGACCCAGATCGTTGACCAGAGCAAGCAACATCACCCCGACCACCAAACTGATACCGATCTGTATCCCCCAACCTTGCACCCGATCCGACAAGGGACGACCACGCGCCCACTCGATCAGATAAAACAACAAATGCCCCCCATCCAGTACAGGAATGGGCAGCAAATTCAGAACGCCCAGGCTAATACTCAGATAAGCAAGGAAATTCAGGAAATCAGCGACGCCCGACTGGGCAGAAGCGCCCGCCACTTTAGCAATGGTTATCGGTCCACTCAAGTTTTTTACCGAGAGCTCGCCGAACAGCATTTTCTTCAGAGAATCGAGCGTCAGAATGCTCATGGTCCAAGTGCGACGAGCACCCTCGCCAATCGCGGCCAACGGCCCATAACTGACTTCCCGAATCATCTCTGGTGGCCAGTCGACCGCTTTTACACCTGCGCCCAGATATCCGCTTGGCGATTTGCTTTCACCGCGCGCCGCCAGCGTGACAGGGACGTCGATTTGAGCACTGTCGCGCTCGATGCGCAGCATGATTTTGGTATCAGGACGCGTGCGAACAGTATCAACCACCTGCTGCCAGTCATTCAGTGACTGACCGTCGAGTGCCAACAGGCGATCGCCAGTCTTCAGGCCGGCAGCCTGAGCCGGGCCTTTCGGATCAAGTTCAGCGAGTACCGGCGGCAAGGCCGGGCGCCACGGACGAATACCCAGAGAACGAATCGGATCCGGCTCATCAGCGCCTTTGAGCCAGTTGTCCAGCTTCAGCTCACGCGGCGAATCGACAGTCGTGCCCTGTTCGCGCACTTGCAACTGCAGAGAGCCGCTTTCACCAAGGCGCCGGACCAATTGCAGATTGACGGCAGCCCAACCGGTAGTCGGCTCCCCATCGACAGCAACAATTTCCTGGCCAGCGCTCAAACCAGCACTGGCGGCGATGCTGCCGGATTCAACCGCACCGATGACCGGGCGAATCTGCTCGCTGCCGAGCATGGCCAACACCCAGAAGAACACCAACGCCAACAGGAAGTTGGCAATGGGGCCGGCGGCAACAATGGCGATACGCTGACGCACGGATTTGCGATTGAACGACTGATCAAGCTGATCGACCGGCACTTCGCCTTCGCGCTCGTCGAGCATCTTGACGTAACCGCCCAACGGTATCGCCGCGACGACAAACTCGGTGCCCTGCTTGTCATGCCAACGCAGCAGCGGCATGCCAAAGCCTACGGAGAAACGCAGGACCTTGACGCCACAACGACGCGCGACCCAGAAATGGCCGAATTCGTGAAAGGTGACCAGCACACCCAAGGCGATCAGGGTGCCGGCAATCATATAGAGCGCGCTCATCTACTTTCTCCGCAAACCTGTTCAGTGCCGCGTGTAGCCATTGTGTTGCAAATTCTAACGATCGTGACGCTTCAACCACTGCTCGGCCAGAACTCGCGCCTTGGCGTCTGCCGTAAACACGGCTTCGAGATCTCCCAGCGCAACGACCGGTTCAAGGCTCAAGACCTCCTCGATGATACTCGCGATTTCCAGGTAACGAACCCGTCCGTCGAGAAACGCTGCCACCGCCACTTCGTTGGCCGCATTAAGCATCGCCGGAGCACTGTCGCCCGCCTCGGCAGCTTGACGTGCCAGACGCAGGCACGGGAAGCGCCCTTCATCCGGCGCTTCGAAATCCAGACGCGCGACGGCGAACAGATCCAGCGGTGCTACACCGGAATCAATGCGCTCCGGCCAGGCCAGGGCATTGGCGATCGGCGTACGCATGTCGGGATTGCCCAACTGCGCCAGTACCGAGCCGTCGACATAATCGACCAGCGAGTGAATCACGCTCTGTGGGTGAATCACTACCTCGACTTGCGACGGCTTTGCATCAAACAACCAGCAGGCCTCGATCAACTCAAGACCCTTGTTCATCATGCTGGCCGAATCGACGGAAATCTTGCGCCCCATGGACCAGTTCGGGTGCGCACACGCCTGATCAGGTGAAACATGCACCAACTCACTCATCGGCGTCTGTCGGAACGGGCCGCCAGAGGCTGTGAGTAAAATCCGACGGACACCCACCGCGCTCAATCCACGAGCAAAATCCTGTGGCATGCACTGGAAAATGGCGTTGTGTTCGCTGTCGATCGGCAGTAACACCGAACCGCTCTTGCGCACGGCTTGCATAAACAAGGCGCCGGACATCACCAGCGCTTCTTTATTGGCCAGGAGAATCTTCTTGCCGGCCTCGACGGCCGCCAGGGTCGGGCGCAGACCTGCCGCACCGACGATCGCCGCCATCACCGCATCGACTTCCGGAGCAGCAGCGACCTGACACAGGCCCTCCTCCCCCACCAGTACGCGGGTCGGCAAACCGGCGGCACGCAAATCGTCCTGCAAGCCGCGCGCGGCGGCAGCTTCCGGCACCACGGCAAATTGCGGCACGTGACGCACGCACAAGGCGAAAAGCTCACTCAGGCGCGTGAAACCACTCAGCGCGAACACCTGATAACGCTCAGGATGGCGGGCAATCACATCCAGCGTGCTAAGGCCGATCGAACCGGTCGCCCCCAGAACGGTAATCTGTTGAGGGCGACTCACGGCGCAGCCATCCACAGCAGCACGGCAAACACCGGAATGGCCGCTGTCAGGCTGTCGATACGATCAAGCACACCACCATGACCAGGCAGCAGGTTACTGCTGTCCTTGATGCCGGACTGACGCTTGAACATGCTTTCGGTCAGGTCGCCAACCACGGAGATGAAGACGATCAGCGCAGCGCCAATCAAGCCTTTGAGCAACTCGGCGACAGTCCAGTCGCGGACAAACGCGACAATGGCGGTAATCACCAGACTCAGCGCCAGACCACCGTAGACGCCTTCCCAGCTTTTGCCCGGACTGACTTGTGGGGCCAGCTTGCGCTTGCCAAATTTGCGACCCGAAAAGTAAGCGCCGATATCGGCACCCCAGACCAGCACCATCACAGCCATGATCAGCCAGTTACCGAGCGGGTACTGCTTGATCTGCACCAGACCCTGCCAGGCCGGCAGCAGAATCAACAGACCGATGACCAGTTTGGTCGCGGCGCTGGACCAATGCACGCTGGAGTGCGGATAGGTCAGCACCAGCCAGGTTGCCACCGCCCACCACAACACCGAAGCACCCAGCACCCATGGGGCAAGCCCGGGCAGGATGTACATGATAAACAGCATGAACGCGACCACCGCGGCGAAACCCACGCGGAACGCTTGCCCGGTGAAGCCTGCCAGACGCGCCCATTCCCAGGCCCCCAAAGTCACGACCAGACCGATAAACAAGGCGAAACCGGAGCCTTCCAGCAGGAAAAACCCGCACAAGGCAATCGGCAGCAGGATCAGTGCAGTGATGATTCGTTGTTTAAGCATTAAACCCGGGCTCCAGCTTCGACCTGTTCGCTCGTTTTACCGAAGCGACGCTGGCGCGAAGCGAAATCGGCCAGCGCATTGCGCATGGCATCGTGTTTGAAGTCCGGCCAGAACAGGTCGGAGAAGTACAACTCGGCGTAGGCCAGTTGCCACAGCAGGAAGTTGCTGATGCGGTGCTCACCACCGGTACGGATGCACAGGTCAGGCAATGGCAGATCGCCGGTTGCCAGACAGGTTTGCAGCAAATCCGGAGTGATGTCTTCCGGGCGCAGATGCCCGGCCTGGACTTCACGCGCCAGACGCTGGGCAGCCTGCGCGATATCCCACTGACCACCGTAATTGGCGGCGATCTGCAGGATGAAACGGTTGGCACCCGCCGTCATCGCTTCGGCTTCACGCATTGCTGCCTGAAGCTCCGGATGAAAGCGCGAACGATCGCCAATGATACGCAGGCTGATGTTGTTGTCGTTGAGGCGCTTGGCCTCACGACGCAATGCTTTGAAGAACAGATCCATCAAGGCACTGACTTCATCGGCCGGGCGTTGCCAGTTTTCACTGGAAAACGCGAACAGGGTGAGCACTTCGACCTTGGCCTCGGCACACACCTCGATGACGGCACGCACAGCATCCACACCCGCTTTATGCCCGGCGACACCCGGCATAAAGCGTTTTTTCGCCCAGCGATTGTTGCCATCCATGATGATCGCGACATGGCGCGGCACCGCGGACGGCGCAGTCTGCTTGGTCTTGTCCATTAAAAGCTCGAACCTTATACGGCCATCAGATCCGCTTCTTTTTGCTTGGTAGCCGTGTCGATATCAGCCTCGGCCTTGTCGGTGAGTTTCTGAATATCGGCAGCGGCACGACGCTCTTCGTCTTCGCTGATTTCTTTGTCCTTGACCAGTTTCTTCAGCTCGCCCAAGGCGTCACGACGAATGTTGCGTACGGCAACACGCGCGTCTTCGGCAGCACTGCGCGCCTGTTTGGTGAAGCCCTTGCGGGTTTCTTCAGTCAGGGCAGGCATGGAGATCAGCAACAATTCGCCCAGGTTGGTCGGATTGAGGTTCAGGCCAGCGCTCTGGATAGCCTTGTCGACCGCGGCGAGCATGTTGCGCTCGAACGCAACGACTTGCAGGGTGCGCGAATCTTTTACAGTGATGTTGGCCACTTGCGTGATGGAAGTGTCTGCGCCGTAGTACGGCACCATCACACTACCCAGAATGCTTGGGTGAGCCTTGCCGGTACGAATCTGACCAAACGCGTGGGCCAGAGAGTCCAGGGATTTCTGCATGCGCTCTTGAGCGTCTTTCTTGATTTCGTTGATCATTGTTGACCTTCCTCGATCAGGGTGCCTTCAGCGCCGCCATGGACGATGTTCAGCAGGGCACCGGGCTTGTTCATGTTGAATACGCGCAGCGGCATCTTGTGGTCGCGGCACAGGCAAATAGCGGTCAGATCCATCACGCCCAGCTTGCGATCCAGTACTTCATCATAAGTCAGATGATCGAACTTCTCGGCATGCGGGTCTTTGAACGGGTCAGCGGTGTAGACGCCATCGACCTTGGTCGCTTTGAGCACGACATCGGCATCGATTTCGATTGCGCGCAGGCAGGCTGCCGAATCCGTGGTGAAGAACGGATTGCCGGTACCGGCCGCGAAAATAACCACGTCCTTGGAGTTCAAGTGGCGCATGGCTTTGCGGCGATCATAATGATCGGTCACGCCAACCATGGAAATGGCCGACATCACGATGGCCGAGATATTGGCACGTTCCAGCGCATCGCGCATGGCCAGGGCGTTCATCACAGTGGCCAGCATGCCCATGTGGTCGCCTGTAACCCGATCCATACCGGCTTTGCTCAAGGCTTCGCCACGGAACAGGTTGCCACCACCGATCACCAGACCGACTTGTACGCCGATACCGACCAGTTGGCCGACTTCCAGCGCCATCCGATCCAGCACTTTTGGATCGATCCCGAACTCTTCCGAGCCCATCAGGGCCTCGCCGCTAAGCTTGAGTAGAATGCGTTTATAGCGAGCCTGATAACCACTGCCCTGCTGAGCCATTGCGAATCTCTCCTGCGGCGTATTTTAAAAATTCTTTGCGAGCTGTCTTACAGCTGGCGTTCACTCTAGCTTGGCGCTGCTTCAGCGCCATCGGAACATGGCTTTGTAAGTCAGTTCCAAGTGGAAACCAATTAAAAAATTGGTAACCCCATCTGAAAAGAGGCTGCGCGCGTAAGCGGGCAGCCTCTTTCGGCGACAGTTAAAAAACCATCTTACTGCTTGGCGGCAGCCAGCTGGGCAGCAACTTCTTCAGCGAAGTTGTCGACCGGCTTCTCGATGCCTTCGCCTACTTTGTAGTAAGTGAAGGAAACGATTTCTGCGCCGCCTTTCTTGGCCAGCTCGCCAACCTTGATTTCAGGGCTCTTGACGAACGCCTGCTCAACCAGGCTTGCTTCTGCCAGGAACTTGCTGATACGGCCTTTGACCATGTTCTCAACAATGTTTTCTGGCTTGCCTTTGATCTTCTCTTCGTTCAGCTGCAGGAACACAGCTTTTTCACGCTCGATCGCTTCAGCCGAAACTTGCGAAGGCAGCAGGAACTCAGGGTTGCTTGCAGCGACGTGCATCGCGATGTCTTTGGCCAGCTCGACGTCACCGCCTTTCAGAGCCACAACAACACCGATCTTGTTGCCGTGCAGGTACGAACCTACAACGTCACCTTCGATACGGGTCAGACGACGGATGTTGACGTTTTCGCCTACTTTGGCAACCAGCGCTTCACGAGCAGCTTCTTGCGAAGCGATCAGCGGAGCAGCGTCGGTCAGCTTGTCAGCGAAGGCTTTTTCAACGCTGGCAGCAACGAAGTTTTTGAAGTCGTCTTGCAGAGCCAGGAAGTCGGTCTGCGAGTTCACTTCCAGGATAACGGCAGCTTTACCGTCGTCCTTGATTGCGATTGCGCCTTCAGCGGCAACGTTGCCAGCCTTCTTCGCAGCCTTGATCGCGCCCGAAGCACGCATGTCATCAATGGCTTTTTCGATGTCGCCGTCAGCCTTTTCCAGGGCTTTCTTGCAATCCATCATGCCTTCGCCGGTACGCTCGCGCAGTTCTTTGACCAACGCTGCAGTAATTGCTGCCATTTTCAAATTCCTCTTGGATAGGTTTTCAACCATTCCACCCGATCGAACGGGCGTTCAATTCTTCCCGAACCACCCTTGTTAGCTGCCGCACATTACAAACAGTGCCGTGGGCGCCGACAAATGGTTTTCGAGGTGGCAAAAAGGGGGCCAAGCCCCCTTTTTGCTTACTGAGTCAACGCCAGGGCGTTAATTACTCAGCTGCAGCCTGAGTTTCTTCAGCTGCGAATTCTACAGTGCCGCCAGCAACATTGTTGCGACCACGGATCACTGCGTCAGCCATCGAACCCATGTACAGCTGGATAGCGCGGATTGCGTCATCGTTGCCTGGGATGATGTAGTCAACGCCTTCCGGGCTGCTGTTGGTATCGACAACGCCGATTACCGGGATGCCCAGCTTGTTGGCTTCGGTGATCGCGATGCGCTCGTGGTCAACGTCGATCACGAACAGTGCGTCTGGCAGACCGCCCATGTCCTTGATACCGCCCAGCGAACGATCCAGCTTCTCAAGATCACGGGAGCGCATCAGCGCTTCTTTCTTGGTCAGCTTGGCGAAAGTACCGTCTTCGGCTTGAACTTCAAGGTCACGCAGACGCTTGATGGAAGCACGAATGGTTTTGAAGTTGGTCAGCATGCCGCCCAACCAGCGGTGATCGACGTACGGCGAACCGCAACGTGCTGCTTCTTCAGCAACGATCTTGCCAGCGGAACGCTTGGTGCCGACGAACAGAATCTTGTTTTTGCCCTGGGCCAGACGCTCTACGAAAGTCAGAGCTTCGTTGAACATTGGCAGGGTTTTTTCAAGGTTGATGATGTGAATCTTGTTACGCGCGCCGAAAATGTACTTACCCATTTTCGGATTCCAGTAACGGGTTTGGTGACCGAAGTGCACACCGGCCTTCAGCATATCGCGCATATTGACTTGGGACATGATAGTTCCTTAATAAGTCGGGTTTGGCCTCCACGTATCCCAATGACCAACCAGTGGCATAAAGCCAAAAGCACCCAGGTCATCGTGTCGACACGTGTGTGGATTTAAGCTTTTCGGGGTATCCCCGGAAAGCGGCGCATTTTATACCACAGGGTGCGCAGAAACGGAACCCGGATTCTGTATTCGCACCAAGGACATGGGCGCAGCCCCCTTGGAATCGGCCCCGAACGCACCATTGTATAGAGAGAAGCGATGCACGCGAGCGCTGAATTGCGCCGTGCGTCTGTTAGAATCGCGTTTTTCAGGGTCGCCAATCGAGCACTCGCCACCCTAATTCGTATCAGCAAGCGCCGCCGAGCGCAGAGAGAGCCTGTATGACCGTCAACCTCAAAACCCCCGAGGACATCGCTGGCATGCGTGTCGCCGGCAAACTGGCCGCCGATGTGCTGGAAATGATTGCCGAACATGTCAAACCGGGCGTCACCACCGATGAGCTGAACCAGATCTGCCACGACTACATCGTCAATGTGCAGCAAGCCATCCCGGCCCCGCTCAACTACAAGGGCTACCCGAAGTCGATCTGCACCTCGATCAACCACGTGGTCTGCCACGGCATCCCGAATGACAAGCCGCTGAAAAACGGCGACACCCTGAACATCGACGTAACCGTGATCAAAGACGGTTACCACGGCGACACCAGCCGCATGTTCCATGTCGGCGAAGTGCCGGTCTGGGCCGAGCGCCTGTCGCAGATCACTCAGGAATGCATGTACAAGGCGATCGAGATCGTCAAACCCGGCTGCCGCCTCGGCGACATCGGCGAAGTGATCCAGAAGCACGCCGAGAAGAACGGTTTCTCGGTGGTTCGCGAGTTCTGCGGTCACGGCATCGGCAAGGTTTTCCACGAAGAGCCGCAGATCCTGCATTACGGCCGCGCTGACACCGGCATGGAACTGAAGGCTGGCATGACCTTCACCATCGAGCCGATGATCAACCAGGGCAAAGCCGACACCAAAGTATTGGGCGATGGCTGGACGGCGATCACCAAGGACCGCAAGCTCTCGGCGCAGTGGGAACACACTCTGCTGGTGACCGACACCGGTTACGAGATCTTCACCCTGCGCGCCGATGACACCATCCCGCGCATCTCGGCCTGATCCAGACAACGCTCCCAGCCTTATAGAAGGAAAGCCAATCGATGCCGCAGGTGGATCCCGAACTCTTCGACCGCGGCCAGTTCCAGGCTGAACTGGCCCTGAAAGCGAGTCCTATCGCGGCGTTCAAGAAGGCGATCCGCCAGGCTCGCGAGGTCCTCGACACGCGTTTTCGCCAGGGTCGCGACATTCGCCGCCTGATCGAAGACCGTGCCTGGTTCGTCGACAACATCCTGCAAAAGGCCTGGGAGCAGTTCAACTGGAGCGAAGACGCCGACATCGCGCTGGTCGCGGTTGGCGGCTATGGTCGCGGAGAGCTGCACCCTTATTCCGATATCGATTTGCTGATCCTGCTGGACAGCGCCGATCACGAAGTTTTCCGCGACTCCATCGAGCGTTTTCTGACGCTTTTGTGGGACATCGGCCTGGAAGTCGGTCAGAGCGTGCGCTCGGTCGACGAATGCGCCGAAGAGGCCCGTGCTGACCTGACGGTCGTCACCAATCTGATGGAAAGCCGCACCATTTGCGGTCCCGAGCGTCTGCGCCAGCGCATGCTCGACGTCACCAGCACCGCACACATGTGGCCGGCCAAGGAGTTCTTCCTGGCCAAGCGCGCCGAACAAAAGGCCCGTCACCACAAATACAACGACACCGAATACAACCTGGAACCCAACGTCAAAGGCTCGCCCGGCGGACTACGGGATATTCAGACGATTCTGTGGGTGGCCCGACGTCAGTACGGCACCCTGAACCTGCGCGCCCTCGCCGGCGAAGGTTTCCTGGTCGAAAGTGAAAACGCGTTGCTCGCCTCCTCCCAGGAATTCCTCTGGAAAGTGCGCTATGCCCTGCACATGCTCGCCGGTCGCTCCGAAGACCGCTTGCTGTTCGATCATCAGCGCACCATCGCCGGGCTGCTCGGGTTTGAAGGTGACGACGCCAAACAGGCCGTCGAAAACTTCATGCAACAGTATTTCCGCGTAGTGATGAGCATCGCCCAGCTCAGCGACCTGATCATCCAGCATTTCGAGGAAGTCATCCTCGCGCCGGAAGACGAAGCGCCGCCGCAGCCGATCAACTCGCGCTTCCAGTTGCATGATGGCTACATCGAGGCGCGCAACGACAACGTGTTCCGCCGCACGCCGTTCGCCATGCTCGAGATTTTCGTTCTCATGGCGCAGCAGCCAGAAATCAAAGGCGTGCGCGCCGACACCATTCGCTTGCTGCGCGAGCACCGTCACCTGATCGACGACAATTTCCGTAACGATATTCGCAACACCAGCCTGTTCATCGAGCTGTTCAAGTGCAAGATCGGCATCCACCGCAACCTGCGGCGGATGAACCGTTACGGCATTCTCGGGCGTTATCTGCCGGAGTTTGGCTTTATCGTCGGGCAGATGCAGCACGACTTGTTCCACATTTATACGGTTGATGCGCACACGCTGAACCTGATCAAGCACCTGCGCAAATTGCAGTACACCCAGGTCTCGGAGAAATTTCCGCTGGCGGCCAAGCTGATGGCCAAACTGCCCAAGCCCGAACTGATCTACATGGCCGGCCTGTACCACGACATCGGCAAAGGCCGGCATGGCGATCACTCGGAGATCGGCGCGGTCGATGCCGAAGCGTTCTGCCAGCGCCACCAGTTGCCGGTGTGGGACAGCCGCCTGATCGTCTGGCTGGTGCAGAACCATCTGGTGATGTCGACCACCGCCCAGCGCAAGGACTTGTCCGACCCGCAGGTAATCCACGACTTTGCCTTGGCTGTCGGTGATGAAACCCGCCTCGACTATCTGTACGTGCTGACCGTGGCCGATATCAACGCGACCAACCCGACGCTGTGGAATTCGTGGCGCGCCAGCCTGTTGCGTCAGCTCTACACCGAGACCAAACGCGCGCTGCGTCGCGGCCTGGAAAACCCGGTGGATCGCGAAGAGCAGATCCGCCAGACCCAAAGCGCCGCACTGGACATTCTGGTGCGCGGCGGCACCGATCCGGACGATGTCGAGCAGTTGTGGGCGCAGTTGGGCGATGACTATTTCCTGCGCCACACCGCCGGCGACGTGGCCTGGCACAGCGATGCGATCCTGCAGCAACCGGTCGATGGCGGGCCGCTGGTACTGATCAAGGAGACCACCCAGCGCGAGTTCGAGGGCGGCACGCAAATCTTCATTTATGCACCGGACCAGCACGACTTCTTCGCGGTGACCGTGGCGGCGATGGACCAGTTGAACCTGAACATTCACGACGCGCGGGTCATCACCTCGAGCAGCCAGTTCACCCTCGACACCTACATCGTGCTCGACAACGAAGGCGAGTCCATCGGCGACAACCCGACGCGGGTCAAACAGATCCGCGAAGGCCTGACCGAAGCCCTGCGCAATCCGGACGATTACCCGACGATTATTCAGCGCCGGGTGCCGCGCCAGCTCAAGCATTTCGCCTTTGCGCCGCAGGTCACCATCCACAACGATGCTCAGCGTCCGGTGACCGTGCTGGAATTGACCGCGCCTGATCGCCCTGGACTGCTGGCGCGGATCGGCGGGATTTTCCTCGAATTCGACCTGTCGCTGCAGAACGCCAAAATTGCGACCTTGGGCGAGCGGGTGGAAGACGTGTTCTTTATCACCGACGCGCACAACCAGCCGCTGTCCGACCCGCTGCTGTGCAGCCGTTTGCAGGATGCGATTGTTGAGCAACTGAGCGTCAATCAGGAACCGGATATCAAGCTTTCGCGTATCAGTATTTGAATTAGTAACTATTACTCCGGTGGGAAGGAAGACTCCGATACCAGCCTGTTCAACAAACCCCTGTAGGAGTGAGCCTGCTCGCGATAGCGGTTCATCAGCTTGCATAGATATTGAATGTGCCTTCCTCATCGCGAGCAGGCTCACTCCTACAGGTTTTGTGTAAGGCGCGCATTGAACCAATCCCTCCCACATTAAAAGAGGCCCCAATGAACAACGCTCTGAACCAGCTCCAGCCGTACCCGTTCGAAAAGCTCCGCGCCCTGCTCGGCACCGTGACCCCGAACCCGGACAAACGCCCGATCGCCCTGTCGATCGGCGAGCCGAAACACCGTTCGCCAAGCTTTGTCGCCGAAGCGCTGGCCAACAGTCTGGATCAGATGGCGGTGTATCCGACCACCCTCGGCATCCCTGCCCTGCGTGAGGCGATTGGCGGCTGGTGCGAGCGGCGTTTCGGCGTGCCGAGCGGCTGGATCGATCCAGCGCGCAACGTACTGCCGGTCAATGGCACCCGTGAAGCGTTGTTCGCATTCACCCAGACCGCGGTCAACCGTGGCGACGACGCGCTGGTGGTCAGCCCGAACCCGTTCTATCAAATCTACGAAGGCGCCGCGTTCCTTGCCGGGGCCAAGCCGCATTACCTGCCGTGCCTCGACGAGAACGGTTTCAACCCGGATTTCGATGCCGTTTCGCCAGACATCTGGAAACGCTGCCAGATCCTCTTCCTCTGCTCGCCGGGCAACCCGACGGGCGCGCTGATCCCGGTCGACACCTTGAAGAAGCTGATCGCCCTGGCCGACGAATACGATTTCGTGATCGCCGCCGACGAGTGCTACAGCGAGTTGTACTTCGACGAACAAACCCCGCCACCGGGTCTCCTGACTGCCTGTGTTGAACTGGGTCGCAAGGACTTCAAACGCTGCGTGGTGTTCCACAGCCTGTCCAAGCGTTCCAACCTGCCGGGCCTGCGCTCCGGTTTCGTTGCCGGCGACGCCGACATCCTCAAAGGCTTCCTGCTGTATCGCACCTACCACGGCTGCGCGATGCCGGTACAAACGCAACTGGCCAGCGTGGCAGCGTGGAATGACGAAGTGCACGTGCGCGCCAACCGTGCGCTGTACCGCGAGAAGTTCGATGCGGTGCTGGCGATTCTTGCCCCAGTGATGGATGTGCAGCGCCCGGATGGCAGCTTCTATCTGTGGCCGAACGTGCAAGGCGACGACGCCGCGTTCTGCCGCGATCTGTTCGAGCAGGAGCACGTGACCGTGGTGCCGGGTTCTTACCTGTCCCGTGACGTCGATGGCGTCAACCCGGGCGCTGGCCGCGTGCGCATGGCACTGGTCGCGCCGCTGGCCGAATGTGTAGAGGCGGCCGAGCGGATCCGGGACTTCCTGATTCGCCACAAGTAATCTCCGCCTGCCCGTGCCGGGCAATCCGGCACGGGTGCTACAAAGACCATCTCGCCGCTCTTTTTTTATATTCAACTTCTATATTGCCCGGTCGTTATCGTTGAGCGCGCGCACTCCAGCCCATTTCACAGCCCAAACCAACAACAATAAATCTGCAGAAACGCCACTACCCCTAACAACAAAAACCCCATCGCATTAATACAAAGCAACACAACCACCCAACATATAACTTCTACAAAATCAAACTTTCCACTAAGTTTAGCGTTACTTCATCAAGCGCGAAACAATCAAAAAAAACAGAAACCACTAGAACTGCTATTAACCAAGTTCTGCCCTATTTGCTACGAAAAAAGTAAAAACCTTCACAACCATCCACTCCAACCGAGTTACCGAGTTACCGAGTTACCGAGTTACCGAGTTACCGAGTTACCGAGTTACCGAGGATGGTGCCCTTGATCGGGCATTTGTATAAAACTGAACTTAAATAAGGAAATTGAGAAAATGAACAGCTGCAAAATTTGCAAGACCATTCACCCCGCGGATCCGCTTCTCGCCTACCAGACTGCCGTCACAGAGAGCCAACGCAATGCACTTAACGGCGGCAAAGCTGCAAGATCGGTGAGTGTCCACTCAAAACTCTGGAGTAATTTCCGAACGCTTTCCGTCTGCTTTCTTGACGAATTGAGTGCTGCAGATGCAAAGGCTTTTAAAAGCACCATCTGGAAATGGGCCAAGTTAACCAACCTTAATATAGTTTTTACCAGCAGAACCAATGCAACCATAAGAATAAAGACCAACACCGATTTAAATATCTCGCGTATCGGCACAGACTGCCTACTGGCTGAACCCGGTGAACCGACAACCTATATTGCAGAAAAGCCCGGCAGCGAGTTTTTCGAGGCAACAGTACTCCATGAGTTTGGCCACGTACTGGGTCTCCATCATGAACACTTGCACCCCGACGCCAATATCCCCTGGAACAAACAAAAAGTTCGAGAACTTTACGCACGTCACGGCTGGAGTCCCGAGGAGATTGAAAAGAACTTTTTCGATCCTATCGACACTCTCCGCCTGGTGCTTACTCCCTACGATAAAAACTCGATCATGCATTATCGCGTAGACAAGGAACTCACCGATGGCGTCTATGAGCTCGCCCCCAACAAGATCCTTAGCGAAGATGACATGCGCATGATCCTGAGCATCTATCCAGAAACACCTTCCGAATCACCCGATGATCCTTCGCACCGTCCCTGACTCGTCCATGAGCTAAATGCTCGCGACAGGTAGCGAGCCATCCGCGAGTACGACCGGCATAAAATCATTTGATCTGTCCAAGGTTCGCTTCGCTCAGATCCAATTCCCCCAATACCTCGCGCAACACGTCATCACCAATTTGGTGGTGACGGCTCAAGCTGTACAACTCAAGGCGTTGCGCCCGCAGCGCCTTGAGGCGCAAGCGACGCTCGAGCAGATCCATCTGGAACGCCAACGCCTGCGCTTCGGCGGAATCGTTGAAGACATCGAGCTGATGGCGATACTCGGACATGATCCGCGCCTTCAGTTCTGCCGACAGCGCCGCTTGAGCCGCGTCCTGAGGGGTGGTTTCTTCGGTTTCGAGGGCGTGAATCGCCGCTTCCGCAGTTTTACGCCACGCATCACGCACTTCCTGACGGCGTTTGTCGTCCGGACTTTTTTCGATGCCGCGCAACAGCAGAGGCAGCGCGATGCACGCCGAAACCAGCGACAGCAGAATCACTCCGGCAGCGATGAAAATCAGCAGATCACGCTCGGGAAACGCGTCCGGCCCCATCAACATCGGCACCGACATCACCCCCGCCAGGGTCACCGCACCTCGCACCCCGCCGACGGTCAGCAGCCAGCAGGAGCGCGCGGTCGGTACTTGTGTCAGCTCGCCCTTGCCGCGCACACGGCGCAGCAACACCGACAAACGCCAGATGCTCTGCACCCAGATAAACCGCAGCAACACCAGCGTGAGGAAAATCGCCACGACATCGAGGCAGCGATAGAACAACGTCGGCCACAGCGTCGGTTCATGGCTGACTACAGCTTTGATGATGTCCGGCAATTGCAGGCCAAGCAGCAGGAAAATCAGACCGTTGAAAGCGAACTCCAGCAGCGACCAGACGCTGCGATTGAGCAAGCGGGTGCTGGTCTGTCGAGGCAGCAGATCGAGCCAGCTCTGCATCATCCCCGCCGCCACGGCCGAGAGGATGCCCGAGACGCCAAGACGTTCGGCCAGCACATAAGCGGCGAACGGCAACAGCAACATGAACACCACATGGGTAGCCGGGTCATCCCAGCCACGAGCGATCATCCACGCCCGCAAGCGCCCGACCAGCCAGCTCAAGGCCACACCGACCGCCAATCCGCCGAGCGCCACCACGACAAAGGTCAGACTGGCATTGGTCAGCGAGAACACGCCCGTGATGGCCGCTGCCAGTGCGAACTTGAAGGTCACCAGACCCGAGGCATCATTCATCAGCGCCTCGCCCTGCAATATATGCATCAGCGGAGTCGGCAGGCGGTTTTGCGAAATGGCCGACACCGCCACGGCGTCCGTCGGCGACAACACCGCCGCCAGGGCGAAAGCCACCGGCAGTGGAATGGACGGCAACAACCAATGAATGAAGTACCCGGCGCCGACCACGGTGAACAGCACCAACCCCACCGCCAGCGTGAGGATCGGCCCGCGCAGGTTCCAGAACTCACGCTTGGGCATGCGCCAGCCATCGGAAAACAATAAGGGGGGCAGAAATAGAAACAGGAACAATTCGGGGTCGAGGGCCACATGCAGACCCAGCGTCGGCCAGGCGAGCAAAGCGCCGGCGGCGATTTGTACCAGTGGCAGAGGCAGCGGGATGACCCGCCCGACCAGACGCGAGACACTGACCAGCATCAGCAGGATCAGGACGGTGTAAGCAGTTTGCATATAGCGGAAATCTCAGACAATCGACAGCGTTGAACTGCCATATTAGCCGCTTAGGATGCGTCTGACCGTTGCACCTATGTCGCAGCCTGGAACACAGCCCATTGTGGGAGCGAGCCCGCTCGCGAATACGGTGCGTCATTCAACAGAGATATTGCCTGACACGGCCCCTTCGCGAGCAGGCTCGCTCCCACAGGTTTTGCAGCGTTACGACAACCGTGGCCGACGAAACCGTTTGGTCATGGCATAATCCGACACCATTTTTCTCCAGCACCTGTAAAGGGGGCGATTCCTTGACCGTTTCAAGTAAAACGTTGCGCCTTTTCGGCATCAAAGCCTGCGACACCATGAAGAAGGCGCGCACCTGGCTCGATGAACACGCTGTCAGTTACGACTTTCACGATTACAAAACCGCCGGCATCGACCGTGAACACCTGACCCAATGGTGTGACGAACACGGCTGGCAAACGGTGTTGAACCGCGCAGGCACGACCTTTCGCAAACTCGACGACGAACGCAAAGCCGATCTCGACCAGTCGAAAGCCATCGAACTGATGCTCGCTCAACCCTCGATGATCAAGCGCCCGGTGCTCGATCTCGGTGACCGAACCCTGATTGGCTTCAAGCCAGATATCTACGCGGCCGCTCTGAAGTAAGCAGCCCGTCACTCTTTGTAGAGGTGTATTTACATGTCCAATTCCCTGTTCAGCATCGCCTTTGGTGTCGGCACTCAGAACCGTCAAGGCGCGTGGCTGGAAGTGTTCTACGCACAGCCGCTGCTCAACCCTTCGGCCGAACTGGTCGCCGCTGTTGCGCCGATCCTCGGTTACACCGAAGGCAACCAGGCCATTACCTTCACCACCGCTCAGGCGGCGCAACTGGCTGAAGCCGTGAAAGGCATCGACGCCGTGCAAGGCAAGCTGCTGACGCGTCTGGCCGAAAGCCACAAGCCGCTGGTCGCCACCCTGCTGGCTGAAGACGCACAGCTGACTTCGACCCCTGAGGCTTATCTGAAGCTGCACCTGCTGTCGCACCGTCTGGTCAAGCCGCACGGCGTGAGCCTGGCCGGGATTTTCCCGCTGCTGCCAAACGTCGCGTGGACCAGCCAGGGCGCCATCGACCTGAGCGAACTGGCCGAAATGCAACTGGAAGCTCGCCTGCGTGGCGACCTGCTGGAAGTGTTCTCGGTGGACAAGTTCCCGAAAATGACCGACTACGTGGTCCCGGCCGGCGTGCGTATCGCTGACGCCGCACGTCTGCGTCTGGGCGCTTACGTCGGTGAAGGCACCACCGTGATGCACGAAGGTTTCATCAACTTCAACGCCGGCACCGAAGGCCCGGGCATGATCGAAGGCCGCGTTTCTGCTGGCGTGTTCGTCGGCAAGGGTTCGGACCTGGGCGGCGGCTGCTCGACCATGGGCACCCTGTCGGGCGGCGGCAACATCGTCATCAAGGTCGGCGAAGGCTGCCTGATCGGCGCCAACGCTGGTATCGGTATTCCGTTGGGCGACCGCAACACCGTTGAGTCGGGCCTGTACGTGACCGCCGGCACCAAGGTGGCGCTGCTGGACGAAAACAACAATCTGGTTAAAGTCGTCAAGGCGCGTGAGCTGGCCGGTCAGACTGACCTGCTGTTCCGTCGCAATTCGGAAACCGGTGCTGTGGAATGCAAAACCCACAAATCGGCGATCGAACTGAACGAAGCGCTCCACGCTCACAACTAAGTGCTTGGATAATCCATTGTAGGAGTGAGCCTGCTCGCGATGCTTTTAGCGCCCTCACGGACGCCATCGCGAGCAGGCTCACTCCTACAGGATTTGGCGTACATCCCGCCCCTCTTCACCAGGGCTAAAGACCGTGATGATTCCCTCCCCCTGGCGTGCCGCTTTCCCGGCCATCGCCGCGCTGCAACGGCAAGACCAGACCTATCTGGACAACGCCGCCACCACGCAAAAACCCCAGGCCCTGCTCGACGCACTGACGCATTACTACGCCAATGGCGCAGCCAATGTGCACCGTGCGCAACACCTGCCCGGCGCTCACGCGACGCAGGCGTTCGAGGACAGTCGGCTGAAGGTCGCGCAATGGCTGAACGCCGGTGACAGCGGGCAGATCATCTTCACCCACGGCGCCACCAGTGCGCTGAATCTCCTGGCTTATGGCCTGGAACATCTTTTCCACCCGGGCGATGAAATTGTCATCAGCGCCCTGGAGCATCACGCCAATCTGCTGCCGTGGCAGCAACTGGCGCAACGGCGCAATCTGAAACTGGTGATCCTGCCGCTGGATACCGACGGCTTGATCGACCTCGCTGCTGCCGTGCATTTGATTGGTCCGCGCACGCGATTGCTGGCGGTCAGTCAGTTATCCAACGTATTGGGCGCCTGGCAGCCATTACCGGCATTGTTGGGCATGGCCAAGGCGCAGAACGCGCTGACCGTGGTCGATGGCGCGCAGGGCGTGGTTCATGGTCGGCATGACGTGCAGGCGCTGGGTTGCGACTTTTATGTGTTTTCCAGTCACAAGCTGTATGGCCCCGATGGCCTCGGCGTGCTATTCGGGCGCAATGCAGCACTTGAGCAGTTGAAGCCCTGGCAGTTCGGCGGTGAGATGGTGCTGGAAGCCAATTATCACGACGCGCGCTTTCGCCCGGCGCCACTGGGTTTTGAAGCGGGCACGCCGCCGATTGCCAGTGTGATAGGCCTTGGCGCCACGCTCGATTATCTGGCGGGTCTGGATCAGGAAGCGGTGTCCGCCCATGAAGCGGCGCTGCATGACTACCTGCTGCGTGGCCTCGCGGCGCGCAATGGCATTCGTTTGCTCGGCAAGCCGCAATTGGCGCTGGCGAGTTTTGTCGTTGAAGGTGTGCATAACGCTGATTTGGCGCACTTGCTGACTGAGCAAGGTATTGCCGTGCGCGCCGGGCATCACTGCGCCATGCCGCTACTGAAAAGCTTTGAGCTGGCCGGAGCGATTCGGGTGTCGCTGGCGCTGTACAACGACTCGGAAGATCTGGAACGCTTCTTTGAGGCGCTGGATCAGGCGCTGGAGTTGTTGCGATGAGTTTGCCGGTCGAGGCAGTTGAAGCGCTGCAGACGTTTCAGAACGCGGCGGGCTGGGAACAGCGGGCGCGGTTGTTGATGCAGTTTGGTGATCGCTTGCCGGCGCTCAACGATGCAGATAAGTGCGAGGCTAACCGGGTGCATGGCTGTGAGAGTCAGGTCTGGCTGGTGGGTGAACTGCACGACGGTCACTGGCAATTCAGCGCCAGCAGCGATGCGCGGATGATTCGTGGGTTGGTGGCGTTGTTGCTGTTGCGGGTTAACGGGTTGTCGGCGGCGGAGTTGCAGCAAATTGATCTGCCGGACTGGTTCAATCAGCTAGGGCTTTCGCGCCAGCTATCGCCGTCGCGCAGTAATGGCCTTAATGCTGTGCTCAAGCGGATGAATGAGTTGGCCGGTTAATCGCTTTCGCGAGCAGGCTCGCTCCCACAGGGGAATGCATCTCAATGTGGGAGCGAGCCTGCTCGCGAAGAGGCCAGCAGCCCCAACATCAAACCTGAGGCTTAATACGCTCCGCCGGTCGCCGAACACCCGCGACAATCTTGTCCACAGCCTTGGTCGCCGCAACCATGCCAAACGTCGCCGTGACCATCATCACCGCGCCAAATCCACCGGCGCAGTCCAGTTTCACGCCATCGCCAACAAAACTCTTCTGCAAGCAAATGCTGCCATCCGGTTTCGGGTAGCGCAGTTGCTCGGTGGAAAACACACACGGCACGCTGTAATGACGGGTCACGGTGCGCGAAAAGCCGTAATCGCGACGCAACGTCGAGCGCACTTTCGAGGCCAAGGGGTCATTGAACGTCCGGTTGAGGTCGCACACCTGAATCAGCGTCGGATCAATCTGCCCGCCCGCGCCACCCGTGGTGATGATCTGGATCTTGCGGCGCTTGCACCAGGCGATCAGCGCGGCCTTGGCGTTGACCGCGTCGATGCAGTCGATCACGCAGTCGATGTTCGGCGTGATGTACTCGGCCATGGTCTCGCGGGTGACGAAATCCGCCACGGCGTGCACGGTGCAATCCGGGTTGATCCCGCGCAGACGCTCGGCCATCACTTCGACCTTGGGCTTGCCGACGGTGCTGTCGAGCGCGTGCAACTGACGGTTGGCGTTGCTGACGCAGACGTCATCAAGGTCGAACAGCGAAATCTCGCCGACGCCACAACGGGCCATGGCTTCCGCCGCCCAGGAACCGACACCACCGACGCCGACGATCGCCACATGGGCCGCGCGCAGGCGTTCCAGGCCTTCAATGCCATACAAACGGGCGATGCCTGCAAACCGCGGATCTTCTGTACTCATGACCATTACCCCAAAAACCGGCGCGCATTATAGGGCCACGCGGCGACAAGTTCTAAACATCAGCTACAAGTGTAAGAACTTAAGTCAAAGTCGGCTGCCCAATGTCGGGCATTTCCCTGCCTGATGTACGACTTGCGAACTGCCGGTGTAGGATGCGCGCCCCTCGGGCGTATAGCCGACCGATCCTCCGTTCCACAGCCTTTGGAACCCGAAATAGCTATGTCATCGCGTAAATTTGGACTCAACCTGGTGGTGGTTCTGGCAATCGCCGCCCTGTTCACCGGTTTCTGGGCGCTGATCAATCGCCCGGTTTCCGCGCCGAACTGGCCGGAGCAGATCTCCGGTTTCTCCTATTCACCGTTCCAGCAGGGACAGTTCCCGCAGAAGGATCAGTATCCGACTGACGACGAAATGCGCCGCGATCTGGAGATCATGAGCAAGCTGACGGACAACATCCGCATCTACTCGGTCGACGGCTCGCTGCAAGACATCCCGAAACTGGCTGAAGAATTCGGCTTGCGCGTGACGCTGGGGATCTGGATCAGCCCCGACCAGGAACGCAACGAACGCGAGATCACCCGTGCCATCGAACTGGCCAATACATCACGCAGCGTGGTTCGCGTGGTGGTCGGTAACGAAGCGATCTTCCGCAAGGAAATCACCGCCCAAGAGCTGAGCGTGCTGCTCGATCGCGTGCGCGCGGCGGTGAAAGTGCCGGTGACCACGTCCGAGCAATGGCACGTCTGGGAAGAACACCCGGAGCTGGCCAAGCACGTTGACCTGATTGCTGCGCACGTTCTGCCGTACTGGGAGTTCATCCCGGTCGACAAGGCCGGGCAGTTCGTTTTCGATCGCGCTCGCGATCTGAAAAAGATGTTCCCGAAAAAACCGCTGCTGCTCTCCGAGGTGGGCTGGCCGAGCAACGGCCGCATGCGCGGTGGCGCCGATGCGTCGCCGGCGGATCAGGCGATCTACCTGCGTAACCTGGTCAACAAGCTCAACCGCCAAGGCTTCAACTACTTCGTGATCGAAGCCTTTGACCAGCCGTGGAAGGCCAGCGACGAAGGCTCGGTCGGCGCCTATTGGGGCGTGTTCAACGCTGCGCGTCAGCAGAAATTCAACTTTGAAGGCCCGGTGGTCGCAATCCCGCAATGGCGCGTGCTGGCGATCGGTTCGGTGGTGCTGGCGCTGTTGTCGCTGACCTTGCTGATGATCGACGGCTCGGCCCTGCGTCAACGTGGGCGGATCTTCCTGACCTTTATCGCGTTTCTTTGCGGCTCGGTATTGGTGTGGATCGGTTACGACTACAGCCTGCAATACAGCACGTGGTTCAGTCTGACTGTCGGTTTCCTCTTGGCGCTGGGTGCGCTCGGGGTGTTTATCGTCTTGCTGACCGAGGCGCATGAGCTGGCCGAGGCGGTGTGGATTCACAAACGTCGGCGCGAGTTCCTGCCGGTCGAGGGCGACTCCAGCTATCGCCCGAAAGTGTCGATTCACGTGCCGTGCTACAACGAGCCGCCGGACATGGTCAAACAGACCCTCGATGCACTGGCCGCCCTCGATTACCCGGACTACGAAGTCCTGATCATCGACAACAACACCAAGGACCCGGCGGTGTGGGAACCGGTGCGCGATTACTGCGAAACCCTCGGCCCGCGCTTCAAGTTCTTCCACGTCTCGCCGCTGGCCGGTTTCAAGGGTGGTGCGCTGAACTACCTGATTCCGCACACCGCCAAGGACGCCGAGGTCATTGCCGTGATCGACTCCGATTACTGCGTGCACCCGAATTGGCTCAAGCACATGGTGCCGCACTTCGCCGACCCGAAAATCGCCGTGGTGCAGTCGCCGCAGGATTATCGCGACCAGAACGAAAGCACCTTCAAAAAGCTTTGCTACGCCGAATATAAAGGCTTCTTCCACATCGGCATGGTCACCCGCAACGACCGTGACGCGATCATTCAGCACGGCACCATGACCATGACCCGCCGCTCGGTGCTGGAAGAGTTGGGCTGGGCTGACTGGTGCATCTGTGAAGACGCCGAACTCGGTCTGCGCGTGTTCGAGAAAGGCCTGTCGGCGGCGTATTACCACGACAGCTACGGCAAGGGTCTGATGCCGGATACGTTTATCGACTTCAAGAAACAGCGTTTCCGCTGGGCTTACGGCGCAATCCAGATCATCAAACGCCACACCGGCAGCCTGCTGCGCGGCAAGGACACCGAGCTGACCCGTGGCCAGCGTTACCACTTCCTCGCGGGCTGGCTACCGTGGGTCGCGGACGGCATGAACATTTTCTTCACCGTCGGCGCGTTGTTGTGGTCGGCGGCGATGATCATCGTGCCGCAACGGGTCGATCCGCCGCTGCTGATCTTCGCGATCCCGCCACTGGCGCTGTTTGTGTTCAAGGTCGGCAAGATCATCTTCCTCTACCGTCGCGCCGTCGGCGTGAACCTGAAAGATGCCTTCTGCGCGGCACTGGCCGGGCTGGCGTTGTCGCACACCATCGCCAAAGCGGTGCTGTACGGTTTCTTCACCAGCAGCATTCCGTTCTTCCGCACGCCGAAAAACGCCGATAACCATGGTTTCTGGGTGGCGATTTCCGAAGCGCGCGAAGAGCTGTTCATCATGCTGTTGTTGTGGGGCGCGGCGCTGGGGATCTTCCTGGTCAACGGCATGCCGAGCAACGACATGCGTTTCTGGGTGGTGATGTTGCTGGTGCAGTCACTGCCGTATCTGGCGGCGCTAATCATGGCGTTCCTGTCGTCGCTGCCGAAACCGGCCGCTGCGCCTGAGCCGGCGCCGGTCGTCTAAATCCTCATCGATGCACTAAACGGCGGCCAATGGTCGCCGTTTTGCTTTAAGATAACCGCCATTTTGCGGGGCTTGGCGTGATACGCGGTGTAACCGACCGAACCCAATCCCTGTGGGAGCGAGCTTGCTCGCGAAGGCTTTGTAACATTCAACCCTTATGTTGCCTGATACACCGCATTCGCGAGCAAGTCGAAGCGTCGAACCGTCGCTCCCACATTGGCCCTCGCTCAAATTCATGATCCTGGAGTTTTCCATGACGGCCCACGCCGACCTTTCGCCGACCCTCCAACTCGCCATCGACCTGATCCGCCGTCCGTCCGTGACGCCGATCGACGCCGATTGCCAGAAGCAGATGATGCAGCGCCTGGGCGATGCCGGTTTCAGCCTCGAGCCGATGCGCATCGAAGATGTGGATAACTTCTGGGCGACCCACGGCAACAACGACGGCCCGGTGCTGTGCTTCGCCGGCCACACCGACGTGGTGCCGACCGGCCCGGTCACCGCGTGGCAGATCGACCCGTTCAACGCGTTGATCGATGAACACGGCATGCTCTGCGGCCGTGGCGCGGCAGACATGAAAGGCAGCCTGGCGTCGATGACCGTCGCCGCTGAGCGTTTTGTCGCCGATTACCCGAACCACAAGGGCAAGGTCGCGTTCCTGATCACCAGCGACGAAGAAGGCCCAGCCCACCACGGCACCAAAGCTGTAGTCGAGCGTTTGGCCGCGCGTAACGAGCGTCTGGACTGGTGCATCGTCGGCGAACCGTCGAGCACTACATTGGTCGGCGACGTGGTGAAGAACGGCCGTCGCGGTTCGTTGGGCGCCAAACTCACCGTCAAAGGCATTCAGGGTCACGTCGCTTACCCACATCTGGCGAAAAACCCGATCCACCTCGCTGCTCCGGCGCTGGCCGAACTGGCCGCCGAGCACTGGGACCACGGCAACGACTTCTTCCCGCCGACCAGTTTCCAGATCTCCAACGTCAATTCCGGCACTGGCGCGACCAACGTGATTCCGGGCGACCTGGTGGCGGTGTTCAACTTCCGTTTCTCCACCGAATCGACCGTCGAAGGCCTGCAGAAACGTGTGGCCGATATTCTCGACAAACACGATCTGGACTGGCACATCGACTGGGCGCTGTCCGGCCTGCCATTCCTTACCGAACCGGGCGCATTGCTCGACGCGGTGTCGGCGAGCATCAAGGCCATCACCGGTCGCGAGACCAAAGCGTCGACCAGCGGCGGGACGTCCGATGGCCGTTTCATCGCGACCATGGGCACGCAAGTGGTTGAACTGGGCCCGGTCAACGCGACCATCCACCAGGTCAACGAACGCGTGCTGGCGGCGGATCTCGACGTGCTGACCGAGATCTATTACCAGACCCTGATCAAGTTGCTCGCCTGATGCTCGCTTGCCCCATTTGCAGTGAACCGCTGAACGCGGTGGATAACGGCGTGGTTTGTCCGGCAGGTCACCGCTTCGACCGTGCGCGGCAGGGTTATCTGAACCTGCTGCCGGTGCAGCACAAAAACAGCCGTGATCCGGGTGATAACCAGGCCATGGTCGAGGCGCGCCGGGACTTTCTGAATGCCGGCCATTACGCGCCGGTGGCCAAGCGTCTGGCCGAGCTGGCGGCGAGTTATGCGCCGGATCGCTGGGTCGACATCGGCTGTGGCGAGGGTTACTACACCGCGCAAATCGCCGAGGCCTTGCCGAACGCTGATGGCTACGCGCTGGACATCTCACGCGAAGCAGTCAAACGCGCCTGCAAGCGTAACCCGGCGATCAGCTGGTTGATCGCCAGCATGGCCCGTGTGCCGTTGGCGTCGGGCAGCTGCCAGTTTCTCGCCAGCGTTTTCAGTCCTTTGGATTGGGAAGAAGCCAAGCGCCTTCTCAGTGTGGGCGGTGGCCTGATGAAAGTCGGCCCGACCAGCGGCCATCTGATGGAACTGCGCGAACGCCTGTACGACGAAGTGCGCGAGTACACCGACGACAAGCATCTGGCCCTGGTGCCGGAAGGCATGGCGCTGGCGCACAGTGAAACCCTGGAATTCAAGCTGACCCTGACCAAGCCCGAGGATCGCGCCAACCTGTTGGCGATGACGCCCCACGGCTGGCGCGCGAGTGCCGAGCGTCGCGCGGCAGTCATCGAACAGGCCGAGCCGTTCGAGACCACCGTGTCGATGCGCTACGATTATTTCGTTCTTCAATAACTTTTGGTTCCGGGCGAGTGCCCGGGGCCGGCTAAATCCGCGAATGGATTTTTCAGACCCGCAGTGAGGACATCCATGCGCCAACCGGACATCGAGATTTACCTGAAAGACGCCGACGTCGACCACAAGGCCATTTCGGCCTGGCTGGGCGCCGCGTTGGGCCCGTGCAGCGACTGGGTACAGAAAGGCCAGACCTACAAATGCAAGGCCGGCAACGTGCCAGTGACCTGGCTGCCGAAAGCCGTGGGCAAGTGGAACAGCCTCTACCTGGAAAGCGACCAGACGCCGTGGGACGACGACATCGCTTGCGCGCGTGCAGCGTTTACTGCGCTGAACGTGGAAGTACGCTGCGCACCGGGGACCTGGGTTGAGGAAGAAGGTGAAGAGACGGCGGATCGCTGGATGCGCATCAGCGCAGACGGTGAAGAAGAAATCACCTGGAAAACGGCATAAAAGCAAAAGATCGCAGCCTTCGGCAGCTCCTATGTATGGACTCGCCCCACCATTCAACCCGCTTTTGAACACTGC
>NZ_CDROCK010000015.1:0-110387 GCF_977020205.1 Pseudomonas sp. AIG
TCGCTCCCACAGGGGATCGAGTTGATCAGTGGATCTTCGGCCAAACCGAGATCAAATGTGGGAGCGAGCTTGCTCGCGAAGGGGCCGGCACAGCCAATATCTCCAGAGACTGACACACCGCTTTCGCGAGCAGGCTCGCTCCCACAGGGAATCGAGTTGATCAGAGATCTTCAACCGAACCGAGATCAAATGTGGGAGCGAGCCTGCTCGCGAAGGGGCCGGCACAGCCAATATCTCCAGAGACTGACACTGCGCTTTCGCGAGCAGGCTCGCTCCCACAGGGAATCGAGTTGATTAGAGATCTTCAACCGAACCGAGATCAAATGTGGGAGCGAGCTTGCTCGCGAAGAGGTCGGCACAGCCAATATCTTCAGAGACTGAAACTCCGCTTTCGCGAGCAGGCTCGCTCCACAGGGGATTTGTGGTGGCCGTCAGCTCGCGTGGGTGTTGAGGATGCTCGCCACCTGCTGCGGCTGGCAGTTCAGGTACGGCGACGACTTCAGCCAGCGCTGATCCGGGTACCACGAAAACATGAACTGGCCATTCTTCAGGCGATCAATCACTTGCTTGGCAATCTGCGGCCGCACTGCCGGGCAGCCTTGGCTGCGGCCGATGCGCCCCTGTTTCTTGCTCCACAACGGGTTCACGTAACTGGCGGCGTGAATGACGATCGCGCGATCGCGGGCCATGTCATTGAAACCTGGCTCCAGACCGTCCATGCGCAGCGAATAACCGTGGGTGCCGCTGTAGCTTTCCTGGGTGCGGAACAGACCGAGACTGGATTGATAACTGCCTTCGACATTGGAAAACTGCGTGGCGAAGTTTTCCCCGGAGTTGGAGCCGTGAGCAACCAGATCGCGCAGCACCAACCTCTTTTTACTGAGGTCGAAAATCCACAGTCGGCGTTCGGTGGACGGTTGCGAATAGTCGATGATCGCCAGGTGGCGGGACGGTTTGGCACCGTTGTTGACCGCGCATTGCATGGCGTTCAACGCACCTTTCAGCGCCTGGGGATTGAGTTCTGGCGCGGCGTGCGCGAGGCTGGTGTAGAGAACCGGCGATGGTTTGCCGGCAGCAAAAACTGGACTGGACACCACGACAAGGGTCGCGGTGGTCAACAGAAGTCGGCGCAAAAACGTCAACATTTTATAAAGTGTCCTCACTTGTTACTTATTTGGCACTTTGGCTCCTGACTCCCAGTCAATACCCGCAAGCCCGTCGATCGAGCCTGACTGTTCAGCGCACCTGATGTAAGGTTGGCCATCATCAAGACGGCCATGGATTGGAGTAAAGCAGTTGTTCAAAAAGTACGCATGCTACTTGAGCATTTGTTTGCTCGCTGCGCCGTTTGTCGCTTGTGCCGATGAGCCGCTGCCGCCGCTGGAGACCTTGCCAACGCCCCCGGCCGAGATGCCGGTCGAACCGCAAAGTCCGTTGCAGGCGGTTTTGATCAGTCTGGCGCAGTCGTGTCCGGCCATTGCCGCCCACCTCAACGGCCCGGCGCTGGCGCAGTTGCAGGCCTTCTACCAGCAGCAGGACTGGATGCCGGTGTGGGCCAGCGAATCGGCACGTTTGCCGGCTTTGCAGGCGCAATTGCAGCTGTTGGCCGATGATGGCCTCAATCCAAAACGTTACCCGATCGCGACTGTCGCGCCGCAGGACGGCGAGTTGTGTGCCGACATCGACATCAGTCGCAACTACCTCCAGGCCCTGCAGGATTTACATTACGGTCGCCTGCTGCAATCGCACTTCGAACCGTTGTGGCACGCCGACGACGCCCCGCGTGACCGACAGGCGGAATTGTTGGCCATCGCCGTTCCGGGGCTGCACGACATTCCTGCCGCGTTCGATCTGGCCCGTCCGCGTCTGGCGCAATATCAGGACCTGCGTCAGCTTTATGCGGCGCAACGGCTCAAAGCCTTGCCGCAATGGCAATCGGTGGGCAACGGGCCGCTGCTGCGCCCGGCCATGGAAGACAAGCGCGTGCCGGAACTGGCTCAGCGGCTGTACAGCGAAGGCTATCTGACCCATGCCATCGGTACGCCGGGCAATGCTTACGACGGCGTGCTGGTCGACGCCGTGAAGAGTTTTCAGGCCAACCATTCGTTGCAGGCTGACGGCGTGGTCGGGCCGGGAACGATTGCCGAACTCAACATCAGCCCGCTGACCCGTCGCGAACAGTTGCGGGTCAACCTCGAACGCTTCCGCTGGATGGCCCAGGACCTGGAACCCGATGGCCTGCTGGTCAACGTCGCCGCTGCCGAGCTGACGCTGTATCAGGGCGGTGTAGCCGTGTGGCAAACACGCACTCAGGTGGGCCGCGCCGAGCGCCAGACGCCGTTACTCAAGTCCCGGGTGACGCGCCTGACCCTGAATCCGACCTGGACCGTGCCGCCGACCATCTGGAAAGAAGACAAGTTGCCGGAGATCCGCAAGGACCAGACCTTCCTCAGCCGCCAGAACCTGCAAGTGCTCGACGCCAACGGTCAGCCGCTGGCGGCAGCGGACATCGACTGGGACAACCCCGGCAACATTCTGCTGCGCCAGGACGCCGGGCCGCGCAATCCGTTGGGGCAAATGGTCATCCGCTTCCCCAACCCGTTCTCGGTGTACCTGCACGACACGCCGAGCAAGGCGCTGTTCGAAAAAGGCCCGCGCGCCTTCAGTTCCGGCTGCGTGCGGGTCGAACACCCGATGCAACTGCGTGATCTGCTCCTCACCCCGGCGGAAAAGGCCCGCACCGAAACCCTGCTGGCCACCGGCACCACCCACGAATTTCGTCTGTCGGCGCCGGTGCCGATCCTGATGACTTACTGGACCGCACAGGTCGACAGCAGCGGCCGTGTGCGTTATTCGCCGGACATCTACAGCCGTGACAGCGCCTTGCTCGCCGGGCTTGATCGCGCGCATTGAGCCTCAGCGGGTGTTTCTGTTCCAGAACACCCGCGCCAACCACGCATCGACACTCAATTTGCCCGCCCCGGCGAACACCAGTGGCAGCAGCGCCGCGAGGTAAATCGCCGGCAGCTTGAAGTTGCCGAAGCCTTTGTTAGTGATCGCATACCCCTGCGCCAGCTCGCTCAGTGACGACCAGTCAGCGGGCCAGTGCACGGCGGCGGTGGCGACGACGGTGACCACGATCAGCGAAATCGCCGAAATGCGCGTGCCGAACCCGAGCAGAATCGCCAGCGCACAGATCAGTTCGGCCCACATCGACAGCTCCCAGTTCAGCGTCGCCGGCAGGTGATCGAACGGGAAGGGGAATTTGTCCTGGATGTCTTCGAACCAGTTCTGCCCGTTGAATTTCTCCAGTCCGGACTCGAAGAATTCCCAGGCGACGAACAGGCGCAGCGTCAGTGGGGCGAGCCAGGTACCGGCGCGGTCGAGGTTCAGGTGCAGGTGTTTGACGGTGGTGGAAAGGGTGGTGGTCATGGTGCAGCTCCGGTGAATTGAATGAAATCGACCGGGGCATTTCAGCGTCGGGGTGTATCGGGGATGTGTCGGCGGGGTGGCAGATTGTGCTTTTGGTGTGTCTGCGGCTTCGGGGTATACAGTGCGATACAGTCAAAAGCCCCTCACCCTAACCCTCTCCCGGAGGGAGAGGGGACTGACCGTGGGATATTGAAGAGGTACGCCGACGTGAGAGTTTTCTTCTGAATCCATAATCGACTCAGTCTTTCAGGTCGATGTATAACGCCAGACACCCCGATCGGCTCCCTCTCCCTCCGGGAGAGGGCTGGGGTGAGGGTGACAAGGCTGGACGCGCCCCCAAAGCCCAGTCAGCATGACCAAAAAAATGGACCACCCCACATGCGACGACTTCCCTCACTGGCCGCCCTGCGCACTTTCGAATGCGCCGCCCGTCACGCGCATTTCGGCCGGGCAGCCGCCGAACTCTGTGTCACCGACAGCGCCGTCAGCCATCAAATCCGCCAGCTGGAAGAACAACTCGGCGTCTCGCTGTTCATCCGCGAAGGCCGACAAATCCGCCCGACCATCGCCGCCGGCCGCCTGATGCAAAGCCTGCAACAGGCCTTCGAACTGATCGGCGAGGCCTGCGATGAATTGCGCGATCCGTCCTCGCTGGCCGTGCTCAGGCTGGCCGTCACCGCCGAACTCGCGCAGAAGTGGCTGATGAGCCGCCTCACCGATTTCTACGCGCGCTATCCGCACATCACCTTGCACCTTTACGAACAACCGATCGACGCCAGTGCGCCGGGCGAAGACATCGACCTGGCGATCACCTACGGCACCGGCCCGGTGGACAGCAGCGCCTACTTCGTCCGTCCGCTGCCAGCCCTGCAGTTCTTCCCGGTATGCAGCCCCGGCCTGTTCAACCAGGGCACCTTGAAAACGCCGAAGGATCTGGCCCGCCACTGCCTGCTGCACGACGATCAGGACGGCAAGACCTGGACCGCTTGGCTGACCAGCCACGCCGGCGATCAACGCCCGCAGCGTCAGTTGTATTTCGCCCACGCTGGACTGGCGCTGGAAGCAGCGGCGCAAGGGCAGGGGGTGGCCATGGGCGACAACCTCACCGCCCAGGAGGATTTACAAAGTGGCCGGCTGGTACGGCCCTTCGCCTCCAGCATGACAGCCCTCGGCCAGTACGCACTGGTCTGCGAGCGACTGCGGCTGGAGCGTCCGGCGGTGGCGCAGATGCTCGAATGGTTCAACGATCAACTGGTCGATTGATGAGTTGAATTCAACTGTTCCGTAATAATCATCGTTGGCGAGCGCGCCGCCCGTGCCCTTAGCCTGTGGTCATTCCAATCCCATCGCGAAGACGAGGTTTGACCATGGCACGTTTGCTCGACTCCACCCCCAAACACGACGGCTTCCGTCTGCCCGGCGAATTCGAAGCCAAGTCCGGCTGCTGGCTGGGCTGGCCGGAACGCACCGACGTGTGGCGCAACGGCGCGAAACCGGCGCAGAAAGTCTGGGTGCAGATCGTCACCGCCATCTCCCACAGCGAACCGGTCACCGTGTGCGCCTCGGCCGCGCAATTCGCCACGGCGCGCCGGCAGTTGCCGCCGCAAGTGCGCGTGGTCGAGATGACCTGCAACGACACCTGGTTCCGTGACAGTGGCCCATGCTTTGTGGTCAACGACCAGAGTGGTGAAGTGCGCGGCGTCGATTTCGAATTCAACGCCTATGGCGGCCTCGACGGCGGGCTGTATTACCCGTGGGACAAGGACGACCAGATCGCCAGCAAGATTCTCGAGATCGAGCGTTTCGACCGCTACCGTGCGCCGCTGATTGCCGAGCTGGGCGGCATCCAGAGCGACGGCCAGGGCAGCATCCTCACCACCGAACAATGCCTGCTCAACCGCAATCGCAACCAACATCTGGGCAAGGACGAAGTCACCCGGCGCCTGACCGATTACCTCGGCGCCGAGCAAGTCATCTGGCTGCCACGCGGCTGCAAGTTCGACGAAACCGACGGCCATGTCGACGACCTCGCCTGTTTCGTGCGTCCAGGTGAAGTGGTGCTGCAATGGACCGACAACCGCGACGATCCGCAGTGGGAAATCTACCAAGAGGCTTACGATATCCTGCGCAGCACCCGCGACAGCCGTGGCCGCGAGCTTATCGTGCACAAGCTGCCGCAACCGGACGTGCTCGAGTGGACCGCCGAAGAAGCCGACGGCCTCGATCAGCAAGACAGCACCCACACCCGTCAGGCCGGCACGAAAATCTGCGCGTCGTACATCAACTATTACGCCGGCAACAGCTCGATCGTGGTGCCGCTGTTCGGTGATCGCAATGACAAAGTCGCGCTGGCGACGCTGGCCGAACTGTTCCCGCAGCACAAGATTGTCGGCATTGAAAACTCCCGGGAAATCCTCCTTGGTGGCGGCAACGTCGCGTGCATCACCATGCCGCAATACGCCGGCCTGAAAAAAGGAGCCTGACCATGCGCCTGCACAAACTGACTCAAGCCTTGATGCTGGTGCTCGCACCCTTGTGTGTGCAGGCCGCCGACACCGCGAAACCGGTGGTCAATCTGTATATATGGGGCGAGTACCTCGCGCCGGATACGTTGAAGAATTTCGAGGCGAAAACCGGTATTCATGTGGTCGCCGATCACTTCGATTCGCTGGAAACCGTCGAGACCAAACTGCTGACCGGGCGCAGCGGCTACGACTTGGTGCTGACCGCCGGCCAGCACCTGTCGCGGGCCATCGAGAGCGGCGCGATCCAGCCGCTGGACAAGGCCCGGGTGCCGCACTTTGCCGGGGTTGGCGAGGAGTTCCGCCAGCACATGGCGGTGTTCGATCCGGGCAATCGCTACGCGGGGATTTACGCTTGGGGCACCACTGGCGTCGGCTATCAGGAGGAGGCGATCAAGCAGCGGTTAGCCGAGGCGCCGACGGACAGTTGGGCGATGTTGTTTGATCCGGCAGTGGTGTCCAAATTCGCCGATTGCGGGGTGAGTCTGCTCAACGATCCGAACGAGCTGTTCGCTGCTGTCATGAAGTACATGGGGCTGGACATCAATCGGCAGAATCTCGATGACTTGAAACTCGCCGAGCAGCAACTGGCGAAGATCCGGCCGTACATTCGTTACTTCGACAATGACCTGAACATCAGCGACCTGGCCAACGGCAATACCTGCGTGGCGATGTCGTGGAACGGCAATGTGGCGATCGCGGCGGGGCAGGCGCAAGTGGCGCAGAAGCCGTTCAAGTTGAGTTACCGGATTCCGAAAGAGGGCACGCTGATCTGGTTCGATGCCATGGTCATACCCAAGGACGCGCCGCATCCGCAGGCCGGGTTGGCGTTGATGGATTATCTGATGACGGCGGAAGTGATTGCGCCGATCACCGACACCATTCACTACGCCAATGCGATCACGGCGGCGGATGGCTTGGTGGACGCGTCGATTCGCAATGATCCGGGGACGTATCCGTCCGAGCAGGTCAGGGCTTCGCTGTATAGCAAGAATGACAATGGCAAGGCGTTCAATCGGGCTTTGATTCGGGCGTTCAGCCGATTGAAGTCTGGGCTGTGAAAAGCTGACCCTCACCCCAGCCCTCTCCCAGAGGGAGAGGGGGCCGACCGAGGTGTCTTGCGTTAAACATCGACCTGAAAGACCGAGTCGATTATGGACATTTTGGCGCTCATGGATTCACAGACGCTATTTCAAGTCGGTGTAGATCTCCAATCTCCCCCAATCAGTCCCCTCTCCCTTTGGGCGGTCCGACGTTTCGGGAGGGCTAGGGTGAGGGCAACGGTTTCGGCACCCGCCACAAATACCAAGCCGCCACCGTCCGATACGGCCGCCACGCCAACCCAATCTCAACCATCTGCCTGCGCGTCGGCTGCACCTCCAGCCCCTTCAACCGCCGATACCCCTCACGCACGCCAAAATCATCCGCCGGCAAAACATCCATGCGCTCCAGGCTGTAGATCAGCAACATTTCCACGGTCCAGCGACCCACCCCGTGCAAACTGACCAAACGTTCGATCAACGCCTCATCGTCCATCGCCAGCGCCGTGGCGTAATCCGGCACCACGCCATCCAGCGTCGCTTGGGCGATCCCCTGAATCGTCGCAATCTTGCCCGCCGAAAACCCGCAACTGCGCATGCGCTCAAAATCCGTCGCAAGAATCTGCTCCGGCCGCGGAAACGACTGCCCGGGAAACAACCCCACCAACCGCCCGACAATCGCATCGCCAGCCTTGGCATGCAGTTGCTGATAAGCAATCGCCCGCACCAGCGACTCGTACGGATCACGCGCCGGATGCGCTTGGTGCAGGCACGGGCCGACCGCTGCGATATGGCGCTGCCAATCCGGATCGAGCGCGGCCAGAAACTCGCTGGCCGCTTGATAGGCGTCGGCCATGCTATTTCAGCAGGCCGTTGACTTCGCCATAGGTGAAAGCCTTGAGGTCATGGGTGTCGAGTTTGCCGCTGGCGAGAAAGCTTTTCACCAGCCCACCCATGGCGCCGTAGAGGAATTCGGCGATGCCGGAGCCCGCGCTCAAGCGGCGTACGCCCAGTGCTTGCAGTTCTTCCGGTGAAGGCAGGCAGGCGAAACCAAGGACATTGACCGGCAGCGTCGTGCCTTTGCAGATGGCCTCGATTTCATAGGCCGATGTGACACCTGCCGCGAACAAACCATCGGCACCGGCCGCTTGATACAGCGCCGCACGGTGCAGGGTTTCGGCGACGCGATCTTCGGCCGGGACGAGGCTTTTCAAATAGACATCGGTACGCGCATTGATGAACAGCTGCACATCGCGTTTGCCGGCGACCTGTCGCGCCACTTCGATCTTGCGCGCGAGCAACTCAGGATCGGCAGAACCGTCCTCGATATTGATCCCCACGACACCCGCCGCGATCACCGCATCCAGCACTTCCGCCACGCGCCCGAGGTCATCGGAGTAACCGGCCTCGACGTCCACGGTCAACGGAATGCTGATCACCCGGGCGATGGCTTCCACCGTCGACACCAACCGTTCAAGGGGCAGGGCGTTGCCGTCCGGGTAACCGTGGGCCCAGGCCACCGCCGCACTGCTGGTGGCCACGGCTTTACCGCCCAGGTGCTCGACCAGTCGCGCACCGGTGGCGTCGGCGACGTTCGTCAGAATCAACAGGCCTTGCTGGTGCAACTGGTGGAACTGCGTAGCGAGCGCGTTCATCAAAAATCCTTCTTGTCAGTTGATGGGGTTGGTCAGAATGCCAAAGGTTGGGTGAGCTGCACGGCGGCGTTTTCCAGCCGCAGCAGAAACGCCTTGCGCGGCTGCCCACCACCATAGCCGGTCAGCGAGCCATCCGCGCCGATCACCCGATGGCAGGGCACCACAATCGACAGCCGATTGTGCCCGTTGGCCAGACCGACCGCGCGACTGGCGCCGGGTTTGCCTAAACCGGCGGCGATGGCGCCGTAGGTGCGGGTGTGGCCGTAAGGGATTTGCAGCAGCGCCGACCAGACCTGCCGGGCGAACTCGCTGCCGGGCAAATGTAGAGGCACGGTAAAGGTATTCAATTGGCCGGCGAAATACTGCGCCAGTTGCTGCTCGATCTGTTGCAAATGCGCGTTGTGTCCGGGTGCGACCGCATAGCCATGGCGGTGTTGCAGTTCTTCGACTTCACGGGTCAGCGCCGGCCGATCAAGAAACTCCAGCAGCACCAGTCCCCGGCGTTCGGCCATGGCGATCATCTGTCCGAGCGGTGTGGTCAGCCGGGTGAACAGCAGCGGCTCGCTCTGTTCGGCGCGACCCGGAGTGATGTGAAAGGACTTCTGGAAGGCATCACGAAAGCCGCTGAGCGATTCATAACCTGAATCAAACGCGGCATCATCAATCGACGTGCCTTGCTTGATCCCGCCCAGCGCCATGCCCAAGCGGCGCGTACGCAGCCACGCATGAAAGGTCATGCCGAAATGCTGCTTGAACCAGCGTCGCAGCTTCAGCGGTTCGATGCCTTCGGCGAGCAACTGCGCATCGCTCCAGCGCACCTCCGGATCGGCTTCCACGGCTTTGAGCAAGCGCTGCACCCAGTCCGGTGCAATGGCCGCGGCGTCCAGCGGTTTGCAGCGCAGGCAGGCGCGATAGCCGGCCGACATGCATTCGTCAGCCTGGGCGAAAAACTCGACGTTCTCCGGTTTCGGCTTGCGCGCCGTACAACTGGGGCGGCAGAAGATTCCGGTGGTTTTCACGGCCGTGAAGAACACGCCTTCATAGGCAGTGTCGCGTTCGAGCATGGCGCGAACCATCTCGGCGTGGGGCGGCAGGGCAGCGGTTTGTATGTTCATGGCTGGAGAGTAAAACCAGTTTGTCGATGGCTCCACCGAAAAATCGGCAGTGAATTTTCAAATCCCCTGAACTACCGTGTAGGAGCTGCCGCAGGCTGCGATCTTGATCGTTCCCACGCTCTGCGTGGGAATGCAGCCCGGGACGCTCAGCGTCCAACAATCAAAGATTCGCAGACTTTGGCAGCTCCTACCGTTCGTTGAGGTGTGCCCGATGCATCCGTTTTCCATCCAACACATTGATCACATCGTCCTGCGCGTCGCCGACCTGCAACGCAGCATCGACTTCTACGGCCAGGTCTTCGGCGCCGAAGTGGTCAAACGCAACGAACCGCTGGGCCTGATACACCTGCGCGCCGGCACTTCGATGATCGACCTTGTCGACCTGCAAGGTGAGCTCGGCCGCAAGGGCGGCGGGGCGGCCGGCAGCGAGCGGCGTAATGTCGATCACTTCTGCCTGCGCATCGAACCGTTCGATGAAGCGGCGCTGATTGCACACCTGCACACCTTCGGCCTGAGCGTGGCAAAAGCCGAATCACGCTTCGGCGCCGAGGGCAAAGGCTTGTCGCTTTACTGTTTCGACCCGGACGGCAATCAGGTCGAACTCAAAGGCCCGTCCGCGGCTTAAGCGCGTTTCGCCATCAGCAGCACCGAAGCCGCCGCCGACAGTAGGCCCGCGCAGCAGCGATTGAAGATCCGTTTGCCACGCGGCTCGGCGAACCAGCGGCGCATGTGCAGGCCCATCCACGCGTAGGCGCTGATGGCGATCCATTCCAGCAGCAGAAACAGCACGCCCAGCACCGCGAATTGCGCCGGCACCGGCCGCGCCGGGTCGACGAACTGCGGCAGAAACGCGGTAAACAACAGGATCGCCTTTGGATTGCCCGCCGCCACCAGAAACTCCTGCCGCGCCAACGCAAAGAAGCCAACGGTCGCGCCCGTTATCTGCTGCTCGGCCTCGGGATTGGCCCGCCACAGTTGCCAGGCCAGATACAGCAGATACGCCGCGCCGACGATCTTGATCGCATGGAACAACCATTCCGAAGTCTGCAACACCACCGACAGGCCCGCGCCGGCCAGCGCAATCATCCCGGCGAACGCCAGAATCCGCCCAATACCCGCCGTGCAGGCACGGCGAAAGCCATAGCGCGTGGCGTTGCTCACCGACAGCAGATTGTTCGGTCCGGGGGCCATGTTCAGGGCGAAACAGGCCGGAAGAAACAGCGTAAGGGTGGCGAGATCCATGACGGCACTCCAGTAACGAGAACGATATTTTTATCACAGCCCCGGCGTGGCCAGACCCATACAGTCACGCAGCGCTGTCGCAGTACAGCGCCCGGCGCTGTTGGGCAACGCGGTCGAACTTTTTGCAGATGCCTTCACTCTGAATCAATCAGAGGGTGATGGTTTCGGCAGAAAAAGCTATCCACCCGGTCAGAATCAGCGATAGCCGTGTAAGATTTCGCCGACGCAGCACTCACCCCGTTTGGCCCCAGGCGGCCCCATCAAGAGCGATCTACATGCAAGCAAAGGCCCGTGAAGTTTATGTGCCACCGGTGCTGCAAGATCTGCGGGCCGGCACTGCCGAGCTGCACATCGCACTGGAAAAACGCCTTCCTTTTTTCTCCGATACCCTCGATACCCAGGCTTTTGTGCGGCTGATGCAGGCTTATCACGGCTTCTATCTGCCGCTGGAAAACGCCCTGCAGAACAGCCATTCGATACCTGCCGATTTTGATCTGACGCCGCGTCTCAAAACGCCAACCCTGCGCGCTGACCTGCGAGCCTTGGGGGTATCCGCCGAAGCGCTGCAAAACCTGCCGCACTGCCAGCAATTGCCGATCATCGACTCAAGCGCTGCCTGCCTGGGCGTGCTCTACGTGCTCGAAGGTGCGACGCTCGGCGGGCAAATCCTGCGCCGCGAAATCTCTTCACGATTAGGCCTGGAAGCCAATAACGGCGCGGCCTTCCTCGATATCTACGGCGCCGCTACGGGTCGCCGCTGGCGTGACTTCATCGAATACCTGGGCACTCGGCCGATGAGCGCCGAAGAGCGCGCCTCCGTCGTCACCGCGGCACAAACTACATTCAGCTGTTTCGAGCACTGGCTCGAAAGCCGCGAGGTACTGGCATGACTCCGCAAGACAAAGAAGCCTTTGAAGAACTGCTGGCCAACTGTGCCGACGAGCCGATTCGTTTCCCCGGTGCGATCCAGCCCCACGGTCTGCTGCTGACCCTGAGCGAGCCTGAACTGGCGATCATTCAGGTCAGCGCCAACGTCGAAACCCTGCTGGCCCGTACGCCGCTAAGTTTGATCGGTCAGCCACTCGAAAGCCTGATCGGCGACGCTGAAGCGGCACAAGTGCGCGAAGTGTTGCTGCAACCGTCGCTGTCCGACGCACCGCCGCTGCACTTCCGGCTCAACGGCACCGCGTTCGAGGGCCTGGTGCATCGCCATCAGGGCGTGCTGATTCTGGAGCTGGAAATCCACGTCGAGAACTTCCAGCCACGCAACGTCGCCGGCAACCAGACTCATCTGGGGCGCATGCTCCAGCGTCTGCAAGCGGCGACCACGTTGCAGGCGCTGTACGACATCAGCGTCAAGGAAATCCAGGCCATGACCGGTTACGACCGGGTGCTGATCTATCGTTTCGAGGAGGAGGGCCACGGTCAGGTCATCGCCGAGGCCTCCGATCCGTCGATGGAAGTGTTCAATGGCCTGTTCTTCCCGGCCTCGGATATTCCCGAACAGGCGCGCGAGCTGTATCGCACCAATTGGCTGCGGATCATCCCCAATGCCGACTACCAACCGGTGCCGCTGTTGCCGAAGTTGCGCCCGGACACCGACACGCCGCTGGACCTGAGTTTCGCCACGCTGCGCAGCGTGTCGCCGATCCACTGCCAGTACATGAAGAACATGGGCGTGCTGTCCTCGATGAGCATTTCCCTGCTCAAGGGCGACAAGCTCTGGGGCTTGATCAGTTGCGGCAATCGCCAGCCGTTGCATGTGCCACACGAGTTGCGCGCGGCATGTCAGACCATCGGCCAGGTGCTGTCGCTGCAGATCAGCGCCATGGAAGCGCTGGAGATCAGCCGTCAGCGTGAGGAAAAAGTCGAGGCGTTGGCGTTGCTCAATCAAGCGATGATCGACTCGCCGCAAAATGTCTTCGACGGTCTGGCCAATCAGCCGCAAACGCTGATGGCACTGACCAATGCCGGCGGTATCGCAATCATCGAAGACAAACAATTGCACCGCTACGGCAACTGCCCGGAGCCGGACGAAATCCGTGCCTTGCACAAGTGGTTGCAGGACAGCGGCGAGGCGGTGTTTGCCAGTCATCACCTGGCCAGCGTCTACCCGCCGGCCGCGCATTATCAGCAGGTGGCCAGCGGCGTGCTCGCCATGAGCCTGCCGAAACCGGTGGACAACGGCGTGTTCTGGTTTCGTCCGGAGGTCAAGGAGAACATCAATTGGAGCGGCGATCCGCGCAAGCCGCTGGACCTGGAAAACTCCGACGCCGGCCTGCGTTTGCGCCCGCGCACCTCGTTCGAAATCTGGAAAGTCGAGATGGCCGGGATCTCCACCAAGTGGAGCCACGGTGATCTGTTCGCCGCCAACGATCTACGGCGTTCGGCACTGGAAAATGATCTGGCGCGGCAAGTGCGCCGCGAGCAGGAAGCGGTGCGCGCCCGCGATGAGTTGGTGGCGGTGGTGTCGCACGATCTGCGCAATCCGATGACGGTGATTTCGATGCTCTGCGGCATGATGCAGAAGGCCTTCAGCTCCGACGGTCCGCACACTTCGCGGCGGATTTCCACGGCCATCGATACCATGCAACAGGCCGCCGGACGCATGAACACGCTGCTGGAGGATTTGCTCGACACCTCGAAAATCGATGCCGGGCGCTACTCCATCACCCCGCAGAAACTCGACGTCGGGCAGATGTTCGAGGAAGCGCAGGCGCTGCTCGCGCCGCTGGCGCTGGACAAGGACATCAGCATTTCCTTTGACGCCGATCCTGATTTGCGCATTCACGCTGACCCGGAGCGGCTGTTTCAGGTGCTGTCGAACCTGGTCGGCAACGCGATCAAGTTCACCCCGCGCCTGGGCACGGTGGGCGTGCTTGCCACTTCCGTCGGCGATGACATCGTTTTCACCGTGCGCGACAGTGGCGAAGGCATTCCCAAGGAACATCTGCCGCACGTGTTCGATCGTTACTGGACGGTGAAAGAGGGCAACCCGACCGGCACGGGTCTGGGTTTGTACATCACTCAAGGCATCGTCGAAGCCCACGGCGGGCGGATTTTCGCCGAGAGCGAACCGGGGCAGGGCAGCGAGTTCCGCTTCACCGTGCCGCGCCTGGACTGAACATCGATTTTATGTGGGAGCGAGCCTGCTCGCGAATGGGGTGTGATCGTTCCCACGCTCCGCGTGGGAATGCCTCAACGGACGCTCTGCGTTCGGCTCTGCAGGGGACGCGGAGCGTCCCGGGCTACATTCCCACGCAGAGCGTGGGAACGATCAGGATCACAGGGGCATTTTCTTCAATACCGGGGATTGGGTGCTCGATACCGTGAGCACCTTGTTCCTCGATTTGAAGCAGGTGTGCGATGAGTCTGATTGTTTCCATGGCGGCGTTTGCGCTGGCGGCGTCCATCACGCCGGGGCCGGTGAACATTGTCGCGTTGAGTGCCGGGGCGCAGTTCGGTTTTCGCGCCAGTCAGCGGCATGTCGCCGGGGCCACGCTGGGGTTTGTGTTGTTGCTGGTGCTGATGGGGCTGGGCCTGCACGAAGTGCTCAAGCTTTGGCCATTCATGACCCGGGTGGTGCAACTGGCCGGTGTGGTGTTTCTGCTGTTCATGGCGTGGAAACTGGCCACGGATGACGGTCAGTTGAATGCCGGAAATTCCGGGCGGGCGCCGTCGATGCTGTATGGCGCGGTGATGCAATGGCTCAACCCGAAAGCCTGGCTGGCCTGCGTCGCAGGGATGGGCGCGTTTGTCGCCGATGGCGAGGCGCGGCTGGTCTGGCAGTTTGCGGCGGTGTATCTGGTGATCTGTTATCTGTCGGTGGGCTGCTGGGTGTATGCCGGGACGTTCTTGCGTGGGTATCTGAGCAATGCGGCGGGGATGCGTTGGTTCAATCGGAGCATGGCGGGGCTGTTGGCCGTCAGCGCGATATACCTGCTGCTACCGTAAACCCTGTAGGAGTGAGCCTGCTCGCGATAGCGGTCTGTCAGTTACCATTGATGGTGGATGACACACCGCTATCGCGAGCAGGCTCACTCCTACAAAGGATCGTGGGTCGCCGAGAGATTGATTAGTTGAACGGCTGCTGAAAGGCGTCGCCCTCAATGTGCCAGACCTTCGGTTCCTCGGAAAAATAGTCCTCCAGACCCAACATGAAGACCCGATGGTCCTCACTCGCTTCAAAACCCGGCGAGTGATCCTCAAGTGATTGCCAGCGCACAATCAAATTGAACACCTCAGGCGTTTCGATCCCTTGCGCGAGCATGTGGCCGCCGTAACCCTGTGCGCGCATGAGCAGTGGCTCGACCTCGGCAAATGCCTGCCGGAAGGCTTCGGTTTTCCCTGTGTGCACGGGCAGTAAAGCGATCTCATAAATCATGGTGATCTCCTTGCGCTGAGTTCAGCGATTGGCGAGTTCTGGCGACGGTACGACAGCAATCGCGATTTTGCCTTGAACGCCGTTGTTGGGCGTCTCCAGCCGGGCATGGGCGAGGCCGATGTCGGCCAGCGAATAGACCGCGCCAACGTGTGGGCGCAACTGACCGTTTGCGATCAATGCGCTCAGCTCATCGAGCTTGCCGCGGTTCTGCCGGGTGAACACGAAGTGATAGCTGGCGTTCTTGCCCCAGGCCTGAATCAGGTTTTGTGGCCGGGCAAGGTCGACAATCGACACCACGCGGCCAAGCTGTGCGAGCGCGTCGGGACTGCGCGACAGGGTGTCGCCGCCGATGGTGTCGAACACCACATCGACGCCGCTCCCGTCGGTTTCGCGCAGGATCGCTTCGACGTAATCTTCCTTCTCATAGTCGATCAGCACATCGGCGCCCATGCGCTGGGCGAACTCGAAATTGCCTTCACGCACCGTGGTGAAGACCTTCGCGCCAATGGCTTTGGCCAACTGGATCGCAACATGGCCGACGCCGCCTGCACCGCCGTGGATCAGAATGCTTTCGCCGACTCTGAGCGCGGCTCGCACGACCAATGCTTCCCACGCGGTCCCGCCGACCAGGCTCAGGCTGGCCGCTTCGAGATGACTCAACGCGGGCGGCTTCTTGCCGACAATGCTTTGCGCCGCAACGTGGTACTCGGCATAACTCCCCGGACCGTCGAATATTTGCGGGGTGTACCAGACTTCGTCGCCCGGCACGAACGCCGTCACCCCCGGGCCGACGGCTTCGACAACGCCGGAGACGTCGTGCCCGGTAATGGCGGGGAGGGGCACCAGATCGGCATAGTCGCCACGGCGCACCTGGTAATCCAGCGGATTGATGGAGGTGGCGTGCACCCGTACCAGCACTTCGCCCGCTTGTGGCACTGGCTTGGGCACGTCACACAGTTCGAACGATTGCGCGCCGCCAAATGATGTAAGGATCATCGCTTTCATTGCATTGCCTCGTTTCGATAAAAAGGGATATCGGGAAATATCGATATCATGGGGTAAAAAATTACAGCTCGCTGCCGATGATCTCGGCCAGCGCACTGATCGCTGCTTCGTTGCGTTTGTAATAAGTCCACTGGCCGATGCGCCTGACTTCGACCAGGCCCGCGCGTTGCAGCGTCGCCAGATAGTCAGACACCGTCGACTGCGACAGCCCGACGCCTTCCTGAATACTGCTGACGCAAACGCCCACGGTGTGCACGTCACCCTCATCCTGCGGAGGAAAGTGTTTCTCGGGATCCTTCAAGCCTTTGAGGATTTCCAGGCGTGTGCGGTTCGAGAGGGCTTTGAAGATTTCGAGTAGTTCCATGCCGCGACGATATCGGAATTTACCGATATGTCAATATCTCAATTCAAAGGTCATCAGCCGATGATGCTGGCATTTGACCTTGTGGGAGCGAGCCTGCTCGCGAAAGCGCTGGCACAGTCAATATCCCCGTGACTGATACACCGCTTTCGCGAGCAGGCTCGCTCCCACAGGGGGACGTGTTGAGTTTCAGATGAAGTGTCAGCCGCGATACTGGCCGGGCGTGGCCGCCAGATGCTGCTTGAACGCCCGCTGAAAATGCGCCTGATCGGCAAACCCTGCCTCAAGCGCCACATCCGCAATCAACTGGCCGCGGCGCAAACGCTCGCGGGCAAACTGGATGCGCTGGTTGACCACAAACGCGTGGGGCGTCATGCCGTAATGCTGTTTGAAGGCGCGGATCAGGTACGACGGTGACAGCTGCGCCGCCGCGCAGATGTCGTCGAGATTCAGCACCCCGGTGCAGTGTTCGCGGATAAAGTCAGCCGCGCGTTCCAGTTTGAAATTCGGCTCGCGCAACGACGGCCCGGCAGGGTTGAGGTGCAGTTGCAGGTCGCTGAAGAATTCCACTGCCGCGCTTTGCTTGCGCAAGACATCCTGCTGCTCGTCGACCAATACCTCGTAAAGCAAGATCAGGTCGCGAAACAATCCTGCGTCCTGCAGATGCGTGTCGGAAAACCGCCGAAACTCAAGCTCGGCACTGAACCCCAACTGATGCTGCAAATCCCTCAGCCAAGGCGTCTCGACATACAGCATCACATAAGACCACGGCTGATCATCGATCGGATTGCAGGCGTGAACATCGCCGGGATTCATCAGCACCACCGTCCCCGTCGCCACTTCGAACTGCGCCTGTTCATGCACATAGGTGCTGCGCCCGGCGGTGATCGCACCAATGGAAAAGTGCGCATGCGAATGCCGGGCGTAGCAGACCTCGCGGCCATCGGCGATGGCCCGCGCTTCAATGAACGGCAGCGCCGCGTCGCGCCAGAAACGCGGGGCTTTTTCAGGGTTTTTGGCGGCAGCGTGTTTCATCGTTGTTATTCCCGGCAGGCCAGTGCGCCAGTGTATTAGCTCTGGCCGGCAAAGGCCCGTTCGAGTTCGGCAATGTCGAGTTTTTTCATTGTGAACATGGCCTGCATCGCGCGCTGCGATTTGCTGGTGTCGGCATCCAGCATCATGTGCATGAACGCCACCGGGACGATCTGCCATGACACCCCAAACTTGTCCTTGAGCCAGCCGCATTGCTGGGCTTCGACGGGACCTCCTTCGGACAGGTTGCCCCAGAAATGGTCGACTTCTTCCTGATTCTGGCAGTTGACCTGAAACGAGATCGCCTCGCTGAACGTGAACATCGGCCCACCGTTGAGCCCGGTGAAGGTCTGGCCATCGAGCTCGAAACTGACGGTCATCACCGCACCTTCCGGCTTGCCGTGAAATTCCTGGCCGACCTTGCTGTAGTGGGTCAGGCCGGTGATTTTCGAGTGATCGAAGATCGAGCAGTAGAACTTCGCGGCGGCTTCGGCCTGATCGTCGAACCACAGGCAGGGCGTGAGCTTTTGAAAGCGTTGCATGGCAGTCATCCTCGGCAGGTTAGACACGCAGGATTAACAGCGTAGTCAGTCCTTGGTCGATTGCCGGTGCCGTAGATCGACAATTGCCGAGCATTGGAAATCCTGACGATGGAGACACCGAGCCGAAGACCGGCTTTTCCTTGCGTGCCTTGATGTAGTCGTAATGACAAGGTTTCAGGTCGAATTGACTATGTCCGGCTTGTGTCAAATTGACTCGTTATTGTGCAACTAACTGATTCTGTTGAATTGAAAATCTGGCACGAGACTTGATGTACTCAACTTACCTAAAGGAACCGCTCAGGAGTACGCCACCATGCTCACTTTCTTCGAAAGCCCGCTGAACGTTCTGCACTTGTCGAGCAAAGTCCTCGTCGCCGGTCTGCTCATGCTGCTGGCCGGCATTTACGGCGCGTATCTCTACAACGGTCAGATGCCGATTGCGCTGCTGGTGGCGATGCATTCGCTGACCATCCTCGGCCCGACCCTGATCAAGATCGGCTACGTCATGCGCCTGCTGGCGCAGTACCGCATCCGTGGTCCGCGGATGATCCGGCAAACCGCATAATTCCTGTGGGATTACTTGGATATGTTGTCAACGCAAAACCCTGTAGGAGTGAGCCTGCTCGCGATGGCGTCGGCACAGTCTGCACTTGTATTGCCTGAAATGCCGCTATCGCGAGCAGGCGGAGACCTACAATGATCAGCGGTGTTCTGGAGCTCAGCGGCGCTCGGCAACCATCAGCAATGACTGCGGCAGCTGACTTTGCGGGTGTTGTGGCTCTTGCAGGTTGGCCAGTTGGAATCCGGCCATGTCCAGCGCATTAAGCCAACTCGACAGTGTGCGGAAATACCAGGGCATCGGCTGCCACTGGCCCTTGAACCCGGCGAAGGTTTCTTCGCGCCAGCCATCCTGATAATCCCCAGCCGCCACAGCCCACGGATGCAAGGTCTGAATGACCAGCGCGCCGCCGGGATCCAGCAATGTATGCATCGCCGCAAGCAGCGGAATAATGTCCTGATGCAGCAGCGAGAAGTTGGCGCAAACCAGGTCGTAGTCGCGACCGATGTCGACCGTCCCATCGACCAACGCGTCATAACTGGCGACATGTACCCGCGCCGCCCCCGCCAAACGCGCCGCTTCGACCAGCCGCGCATCGCCATCCACCCCGACGGCATCAATCCCGCGATCCGCCAGCGCCCGCAACAACCAGCCTTCGCCACACCCCAAATCCAGCACGCGCTGCGGCTGCCGGCCCATGATCGCCAGCAGAATCGCTTGATCGGTCACCTGCTGACGGCTTTCGATGGCGCCACTGCGGATCACTTCGATCCAGGCATCGGCGTTGGTGTGCCAACTCTGCAAAAGGCTGGATTCGGGGGAGGGCATGGCGGTTTCCCAATTATTGAAAAGCCACAGTATGGACGCTGATCGCAGGTGCGCCGCTAGGGCTTGTAGATCAGCGCATCCACCACAACCCCGAACGCTGACGAATGCTCGCGACGATTCGGGTAATAAAGATGATAGCCGGCGAAGGGCTGGCACCAGTCCTCCAGCACTCGCACCAGGCTGCCGTCGGCCAAATTCCCGGCGACCATGTCTTCGGGCAGAAACCCCAGACCACAGCCCGCCACGGCCGCGCGCAGGATCGGCACACTGCTGTTGAAGGTCCATTGCCCCTCGACCCGGGCCTTGAGTTCGTGCCCGTCCTTCTCGAAATCCCATTGCATCAGGCTGCCGTGAGTCGGCAGGCGCAGATTGATGCAGTTGTGCGCGGCCAGATCGCCCGGCTCCCTGGGAAATGACCGCCCCCGAAAGTACTCAGGTGACCCCACAACTGCGATGCGCAACGGCGGGCCGATCGGCACGGCGATCATGTCCTTGGCCACCTGATCGCCCAGCCGCACACCGGCGTCATAGCGCTGCGCGACAATGTCGGCGAGCGCGTAATCGACGGTGATTTCGACCTTGATGTCGGGGTAGTCCGGCAGCACCTTCAGCAGCTTCGGCCAGAGAATATTGTTCGCCGCATGCTCCGAGGCCTGGATGCGCACATTGCCGGCCGGGGTGTCGCGAAATTCGCTGACTGCCGCCAGTTCCAGTTCGATCTCGTCAAAGCGTGGCGCCATCGATTGATACAAGCGCTGACCGGCCTCAGTCGGGGAAACACTGCGGGTGGTGCGCGTCAACAGGCGTACGCCCAATCGGCTTTCCAGCGCGCGCATGGTGTGGCTCAGCGCCGACTGCGAGACGCCCAGTTGCGCGGCGGCGCGAGTGAAGCTGCCTTCGCGAGTGATGACCACGAAGGCTTGCAGGTCGTTGAGGTTGGCGCGGGACATTGATGAAAACCTCTCATGAGGAGCGCGTGATTATTCCATGTAAGCAGGTCGCGCACGGATGCGCGACCCTCAAAGCGCTCAGCACAGGGTGCGGTTTTTCTTTGAGCAATGGCCACGTCAGGTCAACTGCACTGTCATTTTTTTGCAGCCGCCAACACTTCATTCAGCGCTGCGTTGGCCCGTTCGGCAGTCTGTGCATCAACATGTTTTTTCAGCCGCTCGGTGACTTGGCGCAACTGTGCCGCGCTGAGCCCGACGCGCAGGCTCGCCGCCGTGTGCGAGCGCAGTTGCGATTCCACGCCCGGGGTTGCCGCCAGCGCCCCGACGGTGGCTAGTTCGCGACTTTGCCAGTCGAGGTTGTCGCGCTCGAAGATATCGCCGAACAGATGGGTTTGCAGAAACTGGTTGGCCACCGGGGCGAACTCGAACACCGGGCCTTTGACCGGAGCGCCGGAGATCTTCGTTTGATTCGCGGCGCCGGCGGCCAGCAGCTCATCACCGACTGGAATCGCCCGGCTCGGCTCACGCCCCGGCGCATCTTCGATGCCGCGTTGTTTGCGCGCCTGCACCACGGTCATCAGCTCGTTCAAGGCGTTGAGGCTGCGCGGGAAACCGACGTAGGCGTAAAGCTGCACGAGAATTTCCCGGGTTTCGCTGATGCTCAGGCCCGCATCGAGACCTTGATTGAGGGCTGCGTTGAGGTTGGGCATGTCGCTGGTCGCCATGAACGCGGCGATCAGTGGAATGGTTTGTTGTTTACTCGACAGTGCTGCTGCGCTGACTGGCGTGCTGGTCATGGTTTGCGATGCCTCGGCTGCTTGAGTGGTAACGCTGAATATCGCCCCGACGCTCAGGCAGAGCGCCATGAGTGCGGGGAGGGCAGTGCTGTTGCGTCGGTCAGTGGTCATCGTGATGAGCGACAAGGCAACAAATGGCGCAATTAATCGATTCATTGGATGAACTCCGGTCAGACAGTGAGTCATCCGTGCAGGGAACCGCCGTGGCAGGGCAAGTGATTGCCTAGCCCTTGAGAGGGTTATCTGATAGCCAGCCGTTCACGCGTTCCATGGTTTTGCGCTCCTGCTCGCCCTCCATTACAAAACCTTCGATCAGCCTGGCATTGGGCGCGTGCTGTTCGAGGACACTGCGGCTATTGCCCAAACCAAATCCACCGTGGGTGTTGAAGGGGATGAGGGTCTTGCCGGTCAGGTCGTGGGTGCTGAGAAAGGCACGCACGATCGGCGGGGCGGTTTCACCCCAGATCGGAAAACCCAGATAAATCGTGTCGTAGTCGCTGAGGGCATGAACCCTGTTTTGCAGCTCGGGTTCGAAGCCGCTGTCGCGCTCCTGACGCGCCTGCTCCACGGTTTGCAGATAGTCCTCGGGGTAAGCGCGGGCCGGTCGAATCTCAAAGAGATCGGCACCGAGTCCACGTTGAATCAGCCCGGCGACCACTCGGGTATTGCCCGAGCGCGAGAAGTACGCGACCAGAATCCGCGAGCCTGAGCGCGGTGTTTCACTGGCGCTTTGCGTGTCGGCGAGCGACAGCAGTGGGGCGCTGGCCAGTGCGGCGATAACGGTGCGCCGCAGCGGATCGTGATCGTGGCTCATCGGCCGACGCGCGCCTTGAGGGCTTCGGGATAACGCTCGCCTTCGATGCGGATTTGCGCCAACGCGGTGTCAATTGCCTGGAGTTCAGCAGCGTCGAGGGTGATGTCCGCGCCGCCGAGGTTTTCTTCCAGGCGATGCAGTTTGGTCGTCCCCGGAATCGGCACGATCCACGGTGCCTGCGCGAGCAGCCAGGCCAAAGCGATCTGCGCCGGGGTGGCTTGTTTCTGCGCGGCGATCTGACGGATCAACACAACGAGGCCCTGATTGGCTTGCAGCGCCGACTGGCTGAAACGCGGGACGATGCTGCGGAAGTCATCGCTGCCGTAAGTGGCCTCGGCCGACACCGTGCCGGTGAGAAAACCTTTGCCTAACGGGCTGAACGGCACGAAGCCGATGCCCAGTTCCCAAAGCGTCGGCAGGATTTCCTGCTCGGGCTCGCGCCACCACAGCGAGTATTCGCTTTGCAGCGCCGTGACTGGTTGCACTGCATGGGCACGGCGAATGGTTTGCGCACCCGCTTCCGACAGGCCGAAGTGCTTGACCTTGCCTTCGCCGATCAGATCTTTCACCGCACCGGCGACGTCCTCGATCGGCACGTCCGGGTCGACGCGGTGCTGGTAGAGCAAATCGATGTAATCGGTTTTCAGTCGGCGCAACGAACCCTCGACGGCCATCCGAATGTGCTCGGGGCGGCTGTTGAGAATCTGCTGTTTATTGTCGTCGCCGAAGGTGAAGCCAAACTTGGTGGCGATGACGACTTTGTCGCGAACCGGCGCCAGCGCTTCGCCGACCACCTGCTCGTTCAGGTAAGGGCCGTAGACCTCGGCGGTGTCGAAGAACGTCACGCCTCGGTCAACGGCTGAACGGATCAGTGCGATGGCTTGTTGGGTCTCCGTGGCCGGACCGTAGCCATGGCTCAGGCCCATGCAGCCAAGGCCGAGGGCGGATACTTCGAGTGAACTGGTGCCGAGTGTGCGTTTGTGCATGTCGATCTCCCGTTGGGCGTAGGGAGAACAGTAAGCGAGGTGACTGGTGAGGACTAGACGGGTAAAACGGGATGGCTTGATGAGTTCTGTTCATTAATCGACAGAGGGGGCAAACGCGGAAGTGAGGGGGTAACCCCTCACACAGGCTTCGACCAACAGGGTTTCTTCATCCAGCGTGGGGTCGACCAGATAGACCGGGCGAAACGGGGGCGAGCTTGGTGGGGCACCCAGTGCTTCGGGTCGCAGGTAGTAGTCGAGGGCGCGGTCGGTTGCCTCTTTGACCTTTTGCGGGTTGAGCGCGGAGTCGTGAGGGATTGGATCGGTGGGCGGTGGATTTGGCGTGATTTTGAACATAGATAAAGCTCCAATTTGAAAAAATGGGAGCCATCACCCTCGCTACCAAACGGCGGGTGGCGGCCATGCGCGGGTTGGTAGACCGGTCAAATCGGGAAACCCGGCGCTCACGGAGGAGCCCCACGCATGCCCACCATTCAAAGCCATTACCTCAAAAAAGGAGACAGCATCGACGATGTCGCAACAACGACAATTTGAAGCGGGCTACCAAACCCGATCACTGTTTTGCAGTGACAGGCAAACGATATAGCCCGGCCCATAGCCGTGTAAGCCGGCGGATTCTGGCGTACGCGTAGGTAACGGCGCAAGGTGTTGTAGGGAGGATGGCGTAACGGTTTGTGTGCTTTAAACGTGATCACTGGATGACGTTTACCAATGGGCATTGCCGAGCAATGAGATCTAAATTCAGGAGTTTTACGGACTACAATTTTGGGTGTAATGACCTACAGATCTGCAAGAATCCGCCGACTTGTCTGCCTTGAAACAAGATCCTATCGTTTGCCGGTCAAAACTTAATCACTTAAGCTGGTCAGCATGAATACACATCCTTCGGAGGCTCCGATGGCCACCACCAGAAAGACCGACAAACCTGACAAGAAGGAAGTTCGTGATGAGCTGACATTCCTTGATGTTCGGCAAGCCGCGCGTGATGGGCAGAAAGTGTTCGATAAATTTGTGATCACTGGCAGGCTACCTATTACAAAGTAGGCCTGAATGCCAGCCATCAAGATTTCTGCGCTTTTTGAACAACTCTCTAACTGGCAAAACTTCGCTGCACATTTTTATAACTACAAGGTGTGCGGTGAATTACCCGGGATTTTTGGGCGTGACGAACGACTCGATCTGACCGATATGCACCATATCCACCTTGCCAGTACTTCGTCACTGCAAGCTCGATGGGCAAAAATAAATCGTCAGTATTACCGCACTGTATTGGTTGACGATGCTGATAATGACTTTTGGCTGATCTATGCCTATGACGCGTTTCGGGATGAATATCTGTTACTGACGGTCACCGGCCCGGATGCGCATAACCGAAGCGAGTGGGGCTCATTTCTGCGCAATGTGCATTGCCGGATTGTTGAGCCTTGGACGCTGGGCAGGATTGTCTTTCCCGATTTGGACGATCTGTAATTTGCAGTCGAGCAGAGGAGGTGTGACATGAATCGATTGACTGGCGGTTGCCTGTGCGGCGATGTCCGTTTCGAAGTGACTGGTCAACCCTACCGCGTCGGCATTTGCCACTGCCTCGATTGCCGCAAACGTCACGGCACGCTCTTTCACACCTCGGCCATATTTCCCGAGGATGCGTTGAAAGTCACCGGCGAAACCCGCGACTACAACGGGCGCTTTTTCTGCCCGCGCTGCGGCTCTCCGGTGTTCGCGCGTTCCGAAGATGAAGTAGAGGTCAACGTCGGATCGCTCGATGAGCCTGATCAGTTCAAACCCACCTATGAACTCTGGACCATTCGCCGCGAGTCGTGGCTGCCGGCGCTTCCACTGGCTCACCACTACGAGCGTGATCGTGAAAGCACGGAGCGTACAGAGGAGTAGATGGGGCAGAAAACTTGTGGGACTTGGAATGGAGTGAGGATTTTTGGCATGTCGCATAGTCCCTGTGGGAGCGAGCTTGCTCGCGAAGGCGTCGTGTCAGTCGACATCAATATTGAAAGTAATGACGCTTTCGCGAGCAAGCTCGCTCCCACAGGGTGCAGTACATAAACTTACAGATCTTCACCGCGAATAAACGCCAGCAAATCCGCGTTAATCGTCTCCGCCTCCGTCGTCGGCATCCCGTGCGGGAACCCCGGATACGACTTCAGCGTGCCATTGGGCAGCAACTTGGCCGACAACGGCCCCGAATCCGCATACGGCACAATCTGGTCATCCTCGCCATGCATCACCAGCACCGGCACGGTGACCTTCTTCAAGTCCTCGGTGAAATCCGTCTGCGAAAACGCCACGATCCCGTCGTAATGCGCCTTCGCCCCACCGATCATGCCCTGACGCCACCAGTTGGCAATAATCCCTTCCGATGGCGTGGCTCCCGGTCGGTTGTAGCCATAAAACGGCCCGGTCGGAATATCCCGATAGAACTGCGCCCGGTTCGCCGCCAGTTGCGCCTGAAAATCATCAAACACCGATTTCGGCAAACCACCCGGATTGCTCTCGGTCTGCACCATCAGCGGCGGCACCGCGCTGATCAGCACACCTTTGGCGACGTTGTCCTGGCCATGCCGGGCAATGTAATGGATCACCTCACCGCCACCGGTCGAGTGGCCAACGTGCACGACATTCTTCAGACCCAGGTGATTGACCACCGCCAGCGTATCGTCGGCGTAATGGTCCATATCGTGGCCGTCCCAGACCTGGCTCGAACGCCCATGCCCACGCCGATCATGGGCAACCACCCGGAAGCCTTTGCCGAGGAAGAACAGCATCTGCGCATCCCAATCGTCCGAACTGAGCGGCCAGCCGTGGTGGAAGTGGATCACCGGCGCGTCTTTCGGACCCCAGTCCTTGTAGAAGATTTCGACGCCGTCTTTGGTGGTGACAAATCCCATGTTCGCTACTCCAGACCAATCTGATGGATCACCCGCGCAGTACGCGCGGACCGGTTTTGCTCATGATGGATTTCTGTTGCGCAGGCTCAGTGCGAGCCGTTATCAACTGTAGGATTAAAGTCGACATCTGCATGACCGGTGGTCGCAACGTCTGGCTTCATGCGCAAATTAGGCTTTGCTGAAAGGGATAAGCCGAGGCGCGCGTAAGCTTTGTAGGCCACAGCGGCGCCCCTTCAGAACACCGTGAGTCTGAGGAATTTCCCCGATGCTGACCTTGAATATCAATGGCAAGGATCAGGAGCTCGATGTCCCCGCGGACATGCCGTTGCTCTGGGTCCTGCGCGATGTCGCGCACCTGACCGGTACCAAATTCGGCTGCGGCATGGCCCAGTGCGGGGCCTGCACCGTGCACGTTGACGGGGCGCCGTTGCGCGCCTGCATCACCCCCGCAACCGCCGTGGCCCACGGCCAGAAAATCCTCACCATCGAAGGCCTGTCCACCGACGGTTCGCACCCGGTGCAGCAAGCCTGGGCCGAACTCGACGTGGTACAGTGCGGTTACTGCCAGTCGGGGCAGATCATGTCTGCCGCCGCTTTGTTGGCGAAAATCCCCAAACCCACCGACAGCGATATCGATCAGGCGCTCTCCGGCAATATCTGCCGTTGCGGCACCTATCCCCGGATTCGCGCAGCAGTTAAACGCGCATCGGAAATCGGCTGATTGTTTACGTGGGAGTCGGGTGATGAACAGTCCTGTATCGCGTCGGGGTTTTCTCAAGGGTAGTGCCGTGTTGGGCGGCGGCTTGGTGGTGGCGTTCGTCGTCCCCGGCGGCCACAAATTTGCCTATGCGGCCGAGAATGAAGGCAAGGTGTTTGCGCCGAATGCCTTCTTGCGTATTGCGGCGGACAACAGCGTCACCGTGTTGCTCGGGCATTCAGAGATGGGCCAGGGCATCTGGACCGGCCTGACCATGTTGATTGCCGAAGAGCTGGATGCCGATTGGTCGAAGATCCGCGTCGAGCATTCGCCAGCGTCGGCGGCGGATTACGGCATGCCGGGGTTTGGCGGCATGCAGATTACCGGCGGTTCAACGTCGACGTGGATGGAGTTTGATCGCTATCGCCTGGCCGGCGCGACCGCGCGGCAGATGTTGGTCGAGGCGGCAGCGAAGCGCTTTGAAGTGGCGCCATCGGCGATTCGCACCGAATCGGGCGTGGCCATCGCTGGCGATAAACGCGCCACCTACGGCGAGTTGGCGGATGCCGCCGGACAACTGCCGGTACCGGATCCGAAGTCGATCACCTTCAAGGAGGCCAAGGACTGGAAAGTCATTGGCAAACCGACCAAACGCCTCGACACGCCGGAGAAAATCACCGGCCGCGCCAAGTTCGGCATGGACGTGCAGTTTGAAGGCTTGATGACGGCGATGGTCGCGCGTCCACCGGTATTCGGTGCCAGCGTTAAATCCTTCGAAGGCGCTGAAGCGCTGGCGGTGCCGGGCGTGCACAAAGTGCTGCAAGTGCCGACGGGCGTTGCGGTGATTGCTGATCATTACTGGGCGGCGAAACTGGGCCGTGATGCCCTGAAGATCGATTGGGATCTGGGGCCGCATGCGGATCTGAGCAGCGAAAAACTGCTGGCGAGTTTCCGCAAACTGGCCGCCACGCAAGGCACTTCGGCCAGCCAGGCAGGGGATGCCAAGGGCAGTTTCGGTAAAGCGGCGAAGAAGATCGATGTCGAGTACAGCGTGCCCTATCTGGCCCACGCGCCGATGGAGCCGCTCAATTGCACGGTGAAGATCAGCGCTGAAAAATGCGAAATCTGGACCGGTACGCAGTTTCAGACGCTCGATCAAATGGTCGCCGGCAAAATCACCGGACTGAAGCCGGAGCAGGTGGAAATCCACACCGAATTCCTTGGCGGCGGTTTTGGCCGCCGGGCCAACCCAACATCAGACTTTGTTGCCGAAGCGGTGCAAGTGGCGAAAGCCGCCGCCATGCCGGTGAAGACCGTTTGGTCGCGTGAGGATGACATTCGTGGTGGGTATTACCGTTCGATGTTCCTGCATCAGGCGAAGATCGGTTTGGGCGCCGATGGTTTGCCGTCGAGTTGGCAACATGTGTTGGTCGGGCAGTCGATCATGACCGGCACGCTGATGGAGGCGACGATGGTCAAGAACGGCATCGACCCGACCTCCGTCGAGGGCGTGGCCGACAGCCCCTACGTCAAAGGCCTGGCCAATCATCAGGTCGATCTGCATTCACCGCAGACCGGCATCAATGTGCTGTGGCTGCGCTCGGTGGGCCATAGCCACACCGGTTTCGTCATGGAATCGCTGATCGATGAAATGGCTACGGCGGCGGGCAAGGATCCGGTCGAGTACCGACGAACGCTGCTCAAGGATCATCCTCGGCATTTGGGCGTACTGAATCTGGCGGTGGAAAAAGCCAACTGGAAAGCACCGTTGCCGGACGGCCATGCCCTCGGCGTGGCGGTGCACGAGTCATTCGGCAGTTACGTGGCGCAGGTCGCCGAGGTGTCACAGGACAATCTGAAGATTCGCGTGCACCGCGTGGTTTGTGCGGTGGACTGCGGGATTGCGGTGAATCCGCAAAGCATTGCCGCGCAGATGGAGTCGTGCATCACCTTCGGTCTGGGCATGGCGCTGCACAGCAAACTGACGCTCAAGGACGGCGCGGTGTTGCAGTCCAACTATCACGATTATCAGGTGCTGCGGCTCAACGAGATGCCGGTGGTCGAGGTGCACATCGTGCCCAGCAGCGACAAACCCGGCGGCATCGGCGAGGCCGGTGTGCCGCCGACCGCGCCGGCGGTGGCCAACGCGGTGTTCGCCCTGACCGGGCAACGTCTGCGCGAGTTACCGTTGCAACTGTCGGGGGTGTGAGATGAAACGACATCTAGTGTTGGGTACGGTGATTCTGCTGGGGCTGGGCGGTTATGCCTCGGACCTGTTCGCCGATGATCAGGAAGCGTTGAAAGCGTTCGGCACGGTGCAGAAAGTCTTTCAGAGTCCGCGCTGCCAGAACTGCCATATTCCCGGGGATTCGCCGCTGCAGTTCGATGCCGGCATTCCCCATGCGATGAACGTGGTGCGGGGCATGGACGGCAAGGGCGCGGCCGGTTTGCCCTGCGCCACCTGTCACGCCGAAAACAATCCACCGGCCAGTTACGGCCCGCATGCACCGCCGGGGGCGCCGCACTGGAGCCTGCCGCCGGCGGCGCACAAAATGGCTTGGATCGGCCTGCCACCGGACAAGCTCTGCGCGATGATCAAGGACCGTTCGAGCAATGGCGATCGCGACTTTGCCGCGCTGATCAAACACGTCAGCGAAGACAAACTGGTGCTGTGGGGCTGGAATCCCGGGGCAGGGCGCGCGCCGGTGCCGGTGCCGCACGATATTTTCGTCGCGCAATTCAAGCTGTGGGCCGATGCCGGCGGGCCGTGTCCGGTGGCGGGGATCTGACGGGGTGAGGCCTCGCTGATTTGCGCTACGCTCAAGTGCATTGATGACAATGGAGTGTGCGAATGCTGGTTCCAGGAAAACCTGCCAATGAAGCTGCGCGGATTCAGGTGTTGCACGGGCTCGATCTGCTTGATTCGGCGCCGGAGGAGCGTTTTGATCGGCTGACGCGCTTGGCCAAACGCCTGTTCAATGTGCCGATCGCGCTGGTGACGCTGGTCGACAAGGATCGGCAGTGGTTCAAGTCCTGCGTGGGCCTGGACGCCACTGAAACGTCTAGGGATGTGTCGTTCTGCGGCCACGCGATTCTGCAAAACGATTTGTTGCTGGTGCCCGATGCCCGCGAGGACGTGCGTTTTCACGACAATCCGCTGGTCACTGGCGCGCCGAATATTCGCTTTTACGCCGGCTACCCGCTGACCGTGCCCAATGGCAATAAAATGGGCACGCTGTGCCTGATCGACACCAAGCCCCGCGACCTCGACGAGGAAGAGCGCGCGTTGTTGCGTGATCTGGCCGAGATGGCCGAGCAAGAGCTGACCGCCGTGCAGATGGCGAGCATGGACGAGCTGACGTTGCTGTCCAATCGTCGCGGCTTCAAGCAACTGGCGCAGCACGCACTGGACGCCTGTGCGCGGCTGGAGCGGCCGGCGACCTTGCTGTTTTTCGACCTCAATGACTTCAAGCAGATCAACGATCTGTACGGCCATGCCGAGGGCGACAGTGCACTGAAGACCTTCGCCGATGTGTTGCGCATTGCCTTTCGCGAGAGCGATGTGGTCGGGCGCTTGGGCGGCGATGAGTTTGTCGCGCTGCTGACGGGGTCGAGCCACATCGAAACCAACGCGATCATGGCGCGGCTCAAGGAGATCCTTGAAGAGCGTAATGCCACGCTGCATCGCGGGTATGCGATTCGCTTCAGCGTCGGGCAGATTGAATACGACGGGAAACGCCACGAAACCGTGGATCGCCTGCTCGCCGATGCGGATGGCGCGATGTATGCGCACAAGCAGGCCCTGAAGCGCTGCTAGCGAATGCACCGCAGATCCCCTGTAGGAGTGAGCCTGCTCGCGATGGCGTCCGCACATTCAACATCTTCATTGCTTGACCTACCGCTATCGCGAGCAGGCTCACTCCTACAGGGGACAGTGTTTCGGGCAATAAAAAACCCGCCTGAAAAGGCGGGTTTTTTATTGGCTAAGCGAAGATCACTCTTCGATGTTGCCCATGGCGGTGGTGTTGAAGCCGCCGTCGACGTACATGATTTCACCGCTGATGCCCGACGCCAGGTCGGAGCACAGGAAGGCGCCGGCGTTGCCGACTTCGTCGATGGTGACGTTGCGACGCAGCGGGGTTTGCGCTTCGTTGGCGGCCAGCATCTTGCGGAAGTTCTTGATGCCGGAAGCTGCCAGGGTACGGATCGGGCCAGCCGATACGCAGTTGACGCGGGTGCCGTCCGGGCCCAAGGAGCCGGCCAGGTAACGGACGCCAGCTTCCAGCGAAGCCTTGGCCATGCCCATCACGTTGTAGTTCGGCATGGTGCGCTCGGCGCCCAGGTACGACAGGGTCAGCAGGCTGCCGTTGCGGCCTTTCATCATTTCGCGGCCGGCTTTGGCCAGGGCCACGAAGCTGTAGGCGCTGATGTCGTGCGCGATGCGGAAACCGTCACGGGTGGTGGCTTCGGTGAAGTCGCCGTCCAGTTGGTCGCCAGGGGCGAAACCAACGGAGTGGACGATGCAGTCCAGGCCGTCCCACTTCTTGCTCAGTGCTTCGAAGACCTTGGCGATTTCTTCATCGCTGGCCACGTCGCACGGGAAGCACAGCTCAGGGCTCGAACCCCAGCCTTGGGCGAATTCTTCAACACGACCTTTCAGTTTGTCGTTCTGATAAGTGAAGGCAAGCTCAGCGCCCTCGCGATGCATGGCGGCAGCGATGCCGGATGCGATGGACAGCTTGCTGGCGACACCGACGATCAGTACGCGCTTACCGGCGAGAAAACCCATGTGTTGCTCCTCTTTCAGGTTATTGCGCAGTGGCTGGTGCCAAAAAAGCGGCTTCCAGCAACTGCTGTGTATACGGATGTTGGGGGGCGGCAAAAATACTTTGCGCGTCTCCCTGTTCGACCACTTGGCCATGCTTGACCACCATCAACTGGTGGCTCAGCGCTTTGACGACAGCCAGGTCATGGCTGATAAACAAATACGTCAGGTTGTACTTGGCTTGCAGTGAACGCAACAGCTCCACCACTTGCCGCTGCACCGTCCGGTCGAGCGCCGACGTCGGCTCGTCCAGCAGGATCAGCGCCGGTTTCAGCACCAAAGCCCGGGCAATGGCGATTCGTTGCCGTTGCCCACCGGAAAATTCGTGGGGGTAGCGGTGCCGGGTTTCCGGATCCAGACCTACCTCCTTCAATGCCGCAATAATCGCCGCCTGCTGTTCCTCGGCGGTGCCCATCTTGTGAATCCGCAGGCCTTCGCCAACGATGTCGCTGACACACATGCGCGGGCTCAGGCTGCCAAACGGGTCCTGAAACACCACCTGCATCTCCCGACGCAACGGGCGAACCTCGTTCTGCGTCAGGCAGTCTAGCTGCTTGCCTTCAAAGCGGATCGTGCCTTTGCTGCCGATCAGCCGCAAAATAGCCAGACCCAGCGTGGATTTGCCGGAACCGCTTTCGCCCACAATCCCCAGGGTCTGACCCTGAGGCAGGCTGAAATTGATGCCGTCCACTGCTTTGACGTGATCCACCGTGCGCTTGAGCAGGCCTTTCTTGATCGGGAACCAGACTTTCAGGTCCTCGACCTCCAGCAGCGGCGCGCCGATTTTATTGCTCGCCGGGCCTCCGCTGGGCTCCGCGCCGAGCAATTCCCGAGTGTACGGATGCTGCGGCGAACGGAACAGCTCTGCGCACGATGCCTGTTCGACGATGCAACCGCGCTGCATGACACATACTCGATGCGCAATTCTTCGCACCAGGTTCAAATCGTGACTGATCAGTAACAGCGACATGCCCAATCGGGCCTGAAGTTCCTTGAGCAAATCGAGGATTTTCAGCTGAACGGTCACGTCCAGCGCGGTGGTCGGTTCGTCGGCAATCAGCAGTTCCGGCTCGTTGGCCAGGGCCATGGCGATCATCACGCGCTGGCGCTGGCCGCCGGACAATTCGTGGGGCAGGGCCTTGAGGCGCTTGTGCGGCTCGGGGATGCCGACCATCTCCAGCAGTTCCAGCGTGCGCTTGGTGGCGACTTTGCCGGTCAGGCCCTTGTGGATGCCGAGCACCTCGTTGATCTGCTTCTCGATCGAGTGCAGTGGATTCAGCGAAGTCATCGGCTCCTGAAAGATCATCGCGATGCGGTTACCGCGAATGTGGCGGATGGTTTTCTCACTGAGCCCCAGCAGGTTTTGCCCGGCATAGTTGATGCTGCCGGCCGGATGGCGGGCCATCGGGTAGGGCAGCAAACGCAGGATCGAGTGCGCCGTCACCGATTTGCCTGAACCGGATTCGCCGACCAGCGCCAGGGTTTCACCGCGCTTGATGTCGAAACTCACGCCTTCGACGACCCGGTGCACGCGCTCGCCGAAACCGAATTCGACGGCGAGGTCACGCACTTCGATCAGATTGTCCTGATTCATTTCACTTCCTCGGGTCGAAGGCATCGCGAGCGGACTCGCCGATAAACACCAGCAAACTCAACATCAACGCGAGCACAGCGAAGGCGCTCATGCCCAGCCACGGCGCTTGCAGGTTGGATTTGCCCTGGGCGACCAGCTCACCCAGCGACGGACTGCCGGCCGGCAAGCCAAAACCGAGGAAGTCCAGCGCGGTGAGGGTGCCGATGGCGCCGGTGAGGATGAACGGCATGAAGGTCATGGTCGAGACCATCGCATTGGGCAGGATGTGGCGGAACATGATCGCACCGTTCTGCATGCCCAGCGCCCGCGCCGCGCGCACGTATTCGAGGTTGCGGCCGCGGAGGAACTCGGCGCGCACCACGTCGACCAGGCTCATCCACGAGAACAGCAGCATGATCCCCAGCAGCCACCAGAAATTCGGCTGAACGAAACTGGCGAGAATGATCAACAGATACAGTACCGGCAGACCCGACCAGATCTCCAGAAAACGCTGCCCGGCGAGATCGACCCAGCCGCCATAGAAACCCTGCAGCGCGCCGGCAATCACGCCGATGATCGAGCTCAACACGGTCAGTGTCAGCGCAAACAGCACCGAAATGCGGAAACCGTAAATCACCCGCGCCAACACATCGCGACCCTGATCGTCAGTGCCCAGCAGGTTGTCTGCCGACGGTGGCGCCGGGGCCGGGACTTTCAGGTCGTAGTTGATGCTTTGGTAGTTGTAGGGAATCGGCGCCCACAGCACCCAGGCATCCTTGGCCTTGAGCAGTTCGCGGATGTACGGGCTCTTGTAGTTGGCTTCCAGCGGGAATTCGCCGCCGAAGGTGGTTTCCGGGTAGCGCTTGATCGCCGGGAAGTACCAGTTGTTGTCGTAATGCACCACCAATGGCTTGTCGTTGGCGATCAACTCGGCGCCGAGGCTTGCGCCGAACAGGATCAGAAACAGCCACAGCGACCACCAGCCACGCTTGTTGGCCTTGAACAGTTCGAAGCGGCGGCGGTTGAGAGGGGACAGGTTCATCTCAATGCTCCCGGCTTTCGAAGTCGATGCGCGGATCGACCAGGGTGTAAGTGAGGTCGCCGATCAGTTTCACCACCAACCCCAGCAGGGTGAAGATGAACAGGGTGCCGAACACCACCGGGTAATCGCGGTTGATCGCCGCTTCGAAACTCATCAGACCGAGGCCGTCGAGGGAGAAGATCACTTCCACCAGCAAGGAGCCGGTGAAGAAGATGCCGATGAATGCCGACGGGAACCCGGCGATCACCAACAGCATGGCGTTGCGGAACACGTGGCCGTAGAGCACGCGATGGCGGGTCAGGCCTTTGGCCTTGGCGGTGACCACGTACTGCTTGTTGATTTCGTCGAGGAAGCTGTTTTTGGTCAGCAGGGTCATGGTGGCGAAGTTACCGATCACCAGTGCGGTCACCGGCAACGCCAAGTGCCAGAAGTAGTCAAGAATCTTGCCGCCCAGACTCAGCTCATCGAAGTTGTTCGAGGTCAGGCCTCTCAGCGGGAACCAGTCGAGATAACTGCCGCCGGCAAACACCACGATCAGCAGAATCGCAAAGAGGAACGCCGGGATCGCGTAGCCGACGATGATCGCCGAACTGGTCCACACGTCGAAGTGGCTGCCGTGCCGAGTGGCTTTGGCGATCCCCAGCGGGATCGACACCAGGTACATGATCAGCGTGCTCCACAGCCCCAGCGAGATCGACACCGGCATCTTTTCTTTGATCAGGTCGATGACCTTGGCGTCGCGGAAAAAGCTGTCGCCGAAATCCAGGGTCGCGTAGTTCTTGACCATGATCCACAGGCGTTCCGGGGCCGATTTGTCGAACCCGTACATGTGCTCGATTTCCTTGATCAGCGCCGGGTCCAGCCCTTGCGCGCCGCGATAGGAGGAACCCGCCACCGACACCTCGGCACCGCCGCCGGCAATCCGGCTGGTAGCGCCTTCGAAGCCTTCGAGCTTGGCGATCATCTGTTCCACCGGGCCACCGGGCGCGGCCTGGATGATCACGAAGTTGATCAGCAAAATGCCGAACAGGGTCGGGATGATCAGCAACAGTCGCCGAAAAATATACGCCAGCATCTGATTACTCCGTGCCCGCAGGGTCGGCTTGCAGTTTGGTTTCGACTTCTATCGCCGGTTTTGCGTCCGGCTTGATCCACCAGGTATTGATGCCGATGTCATATTTCGGTGAGACCTTCGGGTGACCAATGTGATTCCAGTAAGCCACACGCCAGGTCTTGATGTGCCAGTTGGGCACCACGTAATAACCCCATTGCAGCACACGATCGAGTGCACGGGCGTGGGCCACCAGGCTTTTTCGCGAGTCAGCGTTGATCAGGTTCTCGACCAGTTGATCGACGATCGGGTCCTTCAGGCCCATGGTGTTGCGGCTGCTCGGTTTGTCAGCGGCGGCGCTCATCCAGTATTCGCGTTGTTCGTTGCCCGGCGAGTTGGACTGCGGGAAGCTGCCGACCATCATGTCGAAATCCCGTGAGCGCACGCGGTTGATGTATTGCGAAACGTCGACGCGGCGGATCACCAGATCGATGCCGAGGTCGCTGAGGTTGCGCTTGAACGGCAGCAAAACCCGCTCGAATTCGGTCTGCGCGAGGAGGAATTCGATGACCACCGGTTTGCCCGTGGCATCGACCATTTTGTCATCGACGATTTTCCAGCCGGCCTCTTGCAGCAGTTGATAGGCCTCACGCTGTTGGGTGCGGATCATGCCGCTGGCGTCGGTCTTCGGGTTGTCGAAGGCTTCGCTGAACACCTGTGCCGGCAGTTTGCTGCGGAACGGCTCAAGGATCGCCCGCTGATCGGCATCAGGCAGGCCGGTGGCGGCCATTTCCGAGTTCTCGAAGTAGCTGCGGGTGCGGAAATAGGCGCCGTTGAACAGTTGTTTGTTGGTCCATTCGAAATCGAACAGCAGGCCCAGTGCCTGACGCACGCGCACATCCTGAAACACCGGGCGGCGCAGGTTGAAGACGAAGCCCTGCATGCCGGTCGGGTTGCTGTTGGCGATCTGTTCCTTGATCAGGCGGCCTTCGGTGACGGCCGGAATGTTGTAGGCGTTGGCCCAGTTTTTTGCGGCCATCTCCAGCCAGTAATCGAATTGCCCGGCTTTCAAGGCTTCGAGGGCGACAGTGTTGTCGCGGTAGTAATCGGTGCTCATCGTGTCGAAATTGTAGAAACCGCGATTGACCGGCAGGTCCTTGCCCCAGTAATCCTTGACCCGCTCGTAACGCACCGAGCGTCCGGCCTTCACTTCGGCAACTTTGTACGGGCCGCTGCCCAGTGGAATTTCCAGGTTGCCCTTGTTGAAATCGCGATCGGCCCACCAGTGTTTCGGCAGCACCGGCAACTGGCCGAGGATCAGCGGCAACTCGCGGTTGTTGGTGTGCTTGAACTTGAACAGTACTTTCAGCGGATCTTCAGCGACGACTTCGGCGACGTCGTTGTAGTAGCCGCGAAACAGTGGCGAGCCTTCTTTGGTCAGGGTGTTGAAGCTGAACACCACGTCGTCGGCGCGCACCGGGTGGCCATCGTGGAAGCGCGCTTCGGGACGCAGGTAAAAACGCACCCAACTGTTGTCCGGGGCCTTTTCGATTTTGCCGGCGATCAGGCCGTATTCGGTGAACGGCTCGTCAAGGCTGTGCTTGGTCAGGGTGTCGTAGATCTGCCCGACGTCATCGGCCGGCACGCCTTTGCTGATAAACGGGTTGAGGCTGTCGAAGCCGCCGAATCCGGCCTGACGGAACACGCCGCCCTTGGGCGCGTCGGGGTTCACGTAATCGAACTGCTTGAAATCGGCCGGGTATTTCGGCGGCTCGTTGTACAGGGTCACGGCGTGTTGCGGGGCGGCACAGGCCAGCCCGGCGAACAGCAAGCCGCTGGCCTGGACGAGCAGGGCGCGGATCGGTTTCATTGATCTTTCTCCGAAGACTTCAGCCACCACGCGCTCAGGCCCAGGGTGTAGGGCGGCGTGGTGACAAAGGCCAACCGGTTGCGGTAGGCCAGGCGGTGATAATTGAGGTACCAGTTGGGAATGCTGTAGTGCTGCCAGAGCAGCACTCGGTCGAGCGCCTTGCCGGCGGCGACCTGTTCGTCGCGGGTGCGCGCGGCGAGCAATTGTTCGAGCAGGTGATCGACCACCGGATTGGCGATGCCCGCGTAATTCTTGCTGCCCTTGACGTTCACCTGACTGGAGTGGAAGTACTGCCACTGCTCAAGGCCCGGGCTTAGGGTCTGGTTGAGCGTCATCGAGATCATGTCGAAATCGAATTGATCGAGGCGCTGTTTGTATTGGGCGCGATCGACGGTGCGCAGGCGCGCGTCGATGCCGATGCTGTTGAGGTTCTCGATGTAGGGCTGGTACAGGCGCTCGAGGTTCGGATTGACCAGCAACAGTTCGAACCGCAGCGGTTGGCCGTCAGCGTTTTGCAGGCGTTGGCCGTTGAGCTTCCAGCCGGCTTCGGCGAGCAATGCCAGTGCCTTGCGCATGGTTTCCCGGGGGATGCCGCGACCGTCGGTTTGCGGCAGGGTGAACGGTTCGGTGAACAGCTTGGCCGGCAGTTGCTCCTTGTAAGGCTTGAGCATCAGCCATTCATGCCCGACCGGCAGGCCGCTGGTTGTGAATTCACTGTTGGGGTAGTAACTGGTGGTGCGCTTGTAGGCATCGCTGAACAGTGCGCGGTTGGTCCACTCGAAGTCGAACATCAGACCCAGCGCTTCGCGGGTCTTCACGTCGGCGAAGGTGGCGCGGCGGGTGTTCATGAACAGGCCCTGAGTCTGGGTCGGGATCTGGTGCGGGATCTGCGCCTTGATCACGTCGCCCCGGCGCACGGCGGGGAAGTTGTAGCCGTTGGCCCAGTTCTTCGCCTGATGCTCGATGTAGATGTCGAACTCGCCAGCCTTGAACGCTTCGAAGGCGACATCGCTGTCACGGTAGAACTCGACTTCCATGCGATCGAAGTTGTACTTGCCGCGATTGACCGCCAGATCCTTGCCCCAGTAATCCTTGACCCGCTCGAAGATCAGCTGCCGGCCCGGTGTCACCGAGGTGATGCGATATGGCCCGCTGCCCAGTGGCGGTTCGAAGGTGGTGGCCTTGAAGTCGCGGTCTTTCCAGTAATGCTGCGGCAGCACCGGCAATTCACCGAGGCGCAGGATCAACAGCGGATTGCCCGAGCGCTTGAGCACAAAGCGAATGCGTTGTTTGTTAAGGATGTCGACGCGCAGCACTTCCTGCAGGGCGGTGCGGTACAGCGGGTGACCGTCCTTGAGCAAGGTTCGATAGGAGAACGCCACGTCGTAGGCGGTGATTGGCGTGCCATCGTGGAAACGTGCTTCCGGGCGCAGATTGAACACCACCCAGCTGCGATCTTCGCTGTACTCCACCGATTGTGCGATCAAGCCGTAACTCGACGCGGGCTCGTCGCCGGACGGTGAATACTGGCCGGTGCCGACCATCAACGGCTCATTCAGCTCATTGATGCCGTACTGGAGGAAATTCGCTGTGGTGACCGGGCTGGTGCCCTTGAAGGTGTATGGGTTGACCGTATCGAAGGTGCCGAACGCCATCACCCGCAACGTACCGCCCTTGGGCGCTTGCGGGTTGACCCAGTCGAAGTGGGTAAATCTGGCCGGGTACTTGAGCGTGCCGAACTGCGCATAACCGTGACTTTCGGTAATCGTCGCGCTTGCGGTTGAGCTCAAGGCCAGGCTGATCAGGAGCAGGAGGAGGGCACGCTTCAAGTCAGATCCGATCCAGGCGGCTTGGGCTTTGTGGGCCGTACAGTAACAGCTTGTCTGGACAGGAAAAAGATGCGGGTTAATGCAGGGTTAATCGTTTGCGCGAAGAGCCCCTCACCCTAACCCTCTCCCGGAGGGAGAGGGGACTGAACGTGGTGTTTTGGAGGGTTGCATCGACGTGCGATGCCGAGCCGAACTCAGATTTTGAACAGCACGGAGATCGGCTCCCTTTCCCCCTCTACCCCTTGGGGGAGAGGGCTGGGGTGAGGGGGATGGATCTTCAGGGCACCACAAAATTTCATCCAAAAAAAAGCCCCTGCAAACTCAGGGGCTCTTCCATCAGTGCGGCTGATAAACCGTGAGCATCTGCCCCGGCTTCAAAGCCTTGCCCGCCCCCGGATTCCAGCGCTTGAGATGTTGCATCTCAACGTTGAATCGCTTGGCCACGACGTACAGCGTATCGCCGCGTTTGACCTTGTACTGAGTCTGCTGCGCGCTGTCGTCCTTGCCTTTGCTCTTGCTGTTGGACGCAATAATCGTGTTTACACGGCCGGACTTGCGAGCCGGCGCGCGCTTGGTGGTGTCTTGCATCACCAGGGTCTGGCCAACCTTGAGGTTCTTGCCGGTCAGCTTGTTCCAGCGTTGCAGGTCCTTGACTTCAACCTTGTTGGCCTTGGCAATGGAACCGAGGTTATCGCCACGCTTCACGCGATAGGCGCGCTTGAGCTGGGCCACTTCCGACGGATCAGCGCCTTCAAACACCGGTTTCAGCGAACGCGGGCTGATCAGCTCGTCAGGTCGCATGGTCTGCAAACTGGCAGTCAGCAATTGCGCCTTCGAGGTTGGCACCAGCAAATGCTGGGGGCCGTCGATGGTGGTGCGTTGCTTGAATGCCGGGTTGAGCTGGAACAGTTCGTCTTCGTCGATGTTGGCCACCGCCGCAACCTTCGACAGGTCCATGCGCTGGTTGATTTCGACGACCTGGAAGTACGGTTCGTTGGCGATCGGGTTGAGGTTGACGCCGTAAGCTTCCGGCGCCAGCACCACTTGCGACAGTGCCAGCAGCTTCGGCACATAGGCCTGGGTTTCCGCCGGCAGCGGCAGGTTCCAGTAGTCGGTGGGCAGGCCGAGCTTTTCGTTACGTTCGATGGCGCGGCTGACCGTGCCTTCACCGGCGTTGTACGCGGCCAGGGCCAGCAGCCAGTCGCCGTTGAACATGTCGTGCAGACGGGTCAGATAATCCATCGCTGCGGTGGTCGAGGCGGTGATGTCGCGACGGCCATCATAGAAGCGGGTCTGACGCAGGTTGAAGTAACGCCCGGTGGACGGAATGAACTGCCAAAGACCCACGGCGTCGGCCCGCGAATAGGCCATCGGGTTGTAGGCACTTTCAATCACTGGCAGCAGGGCCAGTTCCAGCGGCATGTTGCGCTCTTCGAGGCGTTCGACGATGTAATGAATATAGAGACTGCCGCGTTCGCCGGCATTCTCGAGGAAAGAGGGATTACTGGCGAACCACAGGCGCTGTTGCTCGATGCGCGGGTTTACACCGAGGCCTTCCTGCAGCTGAAAGCCCTGGCGCATGCGTTCCCAGATATCCTGGGGAACCTGTGGGCTGGGCTTTTCGGTCAGCCAGATCGGCTTCTGCTTGGCTCGCGCAGCAATGTTCGGCGTATGGGTCGCTTCAGTCTGCGGAGCATGGCTGGAACAGCCCGCCAGCGTGGCGGACACAGCCACCGCGATGGCTTGCGCCAGGCGGGTCAATGCGTCTGAATTGACGGACTTACGTATGGATGACGACATTGGCTGGAAGTAAGTTCCGGGCAAAAATGTCGGGCGATTCTAGAAAGCGCACCCACCTAGGTCAACCATTCAGAATTTTTGTACCAAGTGGCGGGGGACTTAGAACTTATCTTTCCAGGCCCGCAGAGCCGCAAATACCTCACTCGGCGCCCGGTTTTGAGCGCCTGCCCGTTCGTCCACTTTTTGTGTAACTAATGTTTCAGAGGTACGCAAAAACGGATTTGTGAGCTTTTCCAGGGCGAGGGTCGAGGGCAGGGTCATCACGCCGTTTTGTCGCTGCAGGGTGACTTTTTCCAGACGGGCGGCAATGTCCGGGTTGCTCGGCTCGACGGCAGCGGCAAATTTCAGATTGCTCAGGGTGTATTCATGGGTGCAGTAGACCAGCGTATCTTCCGGTAACGCGGCGAGGCGGCTGAGCGAGTGGTGCATTTGCTCCGGCGTGCCTTCGAACAAACGTCCGCAACCGGCAGCGAACAGCGTGTCGCCGCAGAACAGCAGGCCGTGGTGGTAATAGGCAATGTGCCCCAGGGTGTGACCGGGTACCGCATAGACGTCGAAGTCCCAGCCGAGCACGCTGACTGTGTCGTTGTCTTTGAGCGCCACATCGCGTCCCGGAATGTTTTCGCTGGCCGGGCCGTAGACTTTTGCGCCGCTCAGCGCTTTCAGGCGTTCGACGCCGCCGACATGATCATGATGGTGGTGGGTGATCAGGATGTCGCTCAACACCCAGCCCGGATGCGCTGCAAGCCACGCCTGCACCGGCGTGGCATCGCCCGGGTCGACCACGGCGCAGCGCTGGGTGCGGTGATCCTGTAACAACCAGATGTAGTTGTCGGTGAACGCGGGCAGGGCACTGATCTGTATCATTGTCGGAATTCGCCAAGCGGGAAACATTGGCGCATCTTAGTAGTTCCTGGCGCTTTGGAGAATGCGATGAGTGATAAAGCGTTCGCACAGGCTGATCCTGACTGGCTGGCCCTGATCGGTGCAGCCCGTGAATGGCTGTCCGGCCCGCTCGGGCAATTTCTGCTCGATGAAGAGCGGCGCATGCTCGAAGACGAGTTGGGCCGGTTCTTCGGCGGTTATCTGGTGCATTACGGGCCATCGGCCGAAACCCCGCCGTCAGCGCCGCAAGTTCAGCGCAACGTGCGTCTTGGTGCGCCGTTGCCGGGCGTCGAGATCGTCTGCGAAGAGCAGGCCTGGCCGCTGAGCGAGCACGCCGCCGACGTGGTAGTGATGCAGCACGGTCTGGATTTCTGCCTGTCGCCCCATGGTTTGCTGCGTGAAGCGGCGAGCAGTGTGCGCCCCGGCGGGCATTTGCTGATCATCGGCATCAACCCCTGGAGCACTTGGGGCTTGCGCCATGTTTTCGCCCATGACGCCTTGCGTCAGGCGCGCTGCATCTCACCGTCACGGGTTGCCGACTGGCTCAATCTGCTCGGCTTCGCGCTGGAGAAACGCCGCTTCGGGTGCTATCGTCCGCCGCTCGCGTCGCCCAAGTGGCAGGCCCGCCTGGCCGGCTGGGAACGCAAGGCCGGTGACTGGCAACTGTCGGGCGGCGGCTTCTATTTATTGGTCGCGCGCAAGATTGTGGTCGGGCTACGGCCGCTGCGTCAGGAACGTCGCGAGCCGATGGGCAAGCTGATTCCGCTGCCGATGGCCAAGGTCAATCGCCGTCGCATTGAACCGTAAACCTTCTTTTATTTGTGGCCGGGTGTGTCCCGGCCGCGGCCATCGTCGATCCGTGATCGGCGAGGCAGGCATTTATTCTGGATAGAGTGGCATGAGCGAAAGCGTTGAAAGCGTCGACACCGTAGAACTGTTCACCGACGGCGCCTGCAAGGGCAACCCCGGCCCGGGCGGCTGGGGCGCCTTGCTGGTGTGCAAGGGCGTTGAAAAGGAGCTGTGGGGCGGCGAAGCCAACACCACCAACAACCGCATGGAACTGCTCGGCGCGATCCGCGGCCTCGAAGCCTTGAAGCGGCCGTGCGAAGTGTTGCTGGTGACCGACTCGCAGTACGTGATGAAGGGCATCAATGAGTGGATGGCCAACTGGAAGAAGCGCGGCTGGAAAACCGCGGCGAAAGAGCCGGTGAAGAACGCTGATCTGTGGAAAGAGCTGGATGAGCAGGTCAATCGTCACACCGTCACCTGGAAATGGGTGCGCGGGCACATTGGTCATCACGGCAACGAGCGGGCGGACCAATTGGCTAACCGTGGGGTGGATGAGGTTCGCGGTTACAAGCAGAGCTGATTTCGCTTCTTAACCGTGGTGCGGCCATTCGCGAGCAAGCTCGCTCCCACACTGGATCGTGTTCACAACACAAATCCACTGTAGGAGCGAGCCTGCTCGCGAAGGGGACGCCACGGTCCACCTGAAACACCCCGCCGAGCGTGTTAACATCCGCGTTTTTTGCAAGATCGACCCGTTGAGAGCTGAACACTGATGGCCACCAGATCCGTTGTACTCGATACCGAAACCACCGGCATGCCGGTGACCGATGGTCACCGGATCATTGAAATCGGTTGTGTCGAACTGATCGGTCGGCGCCTGACCGGCCGGCATTTTCACGTGTACCTGCAACCGGATCGCGAGAGCGATGAAGGCGCCATCGGCGTTCACGGCATCACCAACGAGTTCCTGGTCGGCAAGCCGCGCTTTGCCGAAGTCGCCGATGAGTTCTTCGAATTTATCAAGGGCGCGCAGCTGATCATCCACAACGCGGCGTTCGACGTTGGCTTCATCAACAACGAATTCGCCTTGATGGGCCAGCAGGATCGCGCTGACATCACCCAGCACTGCTCGATCCTCGACACCTTGATGATGGCCCGGGAACGTCACCCAGGGCAGCGCAACAGCCTCGATGCGTTGTGCAAACGTTATGGTGTCGACAACTCCGGCCGTGAACTGCACGGCGCCTTGCTCGACTCGGAGATTCTCGCTGACGTCTACCTGACCATGACCGGCGGCCAGACCAGTCTGTCGCTGGCCGGCAATGCGTCTGACGGCAATGGCACGGGCGATGGTGCGGACAACTCGGCGACCGAGATTCGTCGTTTGCCGGCGGATCGTCAGCCAGCGCGGATCATTCGTGCGACGGAAGATGAGCTCGCTGCGCATCTGGTGCGGCTGGAAATTATTGCCAAATCGGCGGGCGGCCCGGCGATGTGGACGCAAATCGCCGAGGCCGACGCTCAGGCCTGAAAGATCAAAAGATCGCAGCCTGCGGTGCTCCTACATTGGAATGCAATCTCCTGTAGGAGCTGCCGCAGGCTGCGATCTTTTGTTTTTAAGGACATGAAGCCAACTGGCCACCCTCGCCACATTCGCTACAACCCTCTACCCTGAGTGCATTGGCCGATTCGAATCTGCCGCCTCGGGACACTGAGCCTCATGTACAAAGATTTGAAGTTTCCGGTGTTGATCGTCCATCGCGACATCAAGGCCGACACGGTCGCCGGTGACCGTATCCGTGGCATCGCCCGGGAGTTGGAGCAGGAAGGTTTCAATATCGTTTCGGCCATCGACTACACCGAAGGGCGGTTGGTCGCATCGACCCATCATGGCCTCGCGTGCATGTTGATTGCCGCCGAGGACGCCAGTACAAACTCGCACCTTTTGCAGAACATGGCCGAACTGATCGGTCTGGCGCGGGTGCGGGCTCCGGATCTGCCAATCTTTGCCTTGGGCGAACAAGTCACCCTGGAAAATGCACCGGCCGATGCCATGGCCGAACTCAATCAACTGCGCGGCATCCTCTATCTGTTCGAAGACACCGTGCCGTTCCTCGCCCGGCAAGTGGCACGGGCGGCGCGCAAATACCTCGATGGCTTGCTGCCGCCGTTTTTCAAGGCACTGGTGCAGCACACCGCCGATTCCAATTATTCCTGGCACACCCCCGGCCATGGCGGAGGTGTGGCGTATCACAAGAGTCCGGTGGGGCAGGCGTTCCATCAGTTCTTTGGTGAAAACACCCTGCGTTCAGATTTGTCAGTGTCGGTGCCGGAACTCGGTTCACTGCTCGATCACACCGGCCCACTGGCCGAAGCTGAAGCGCGTGCGGCGCGTAATTTCGGCGCCGATCACACCTTTTTCGTGATCAATGGCACCTCGACGGCCAACAAGATTGTCTGGCACTCGATGGTCGCGCGCGACGATCTGGTGCTGGTCGATCGCAACTGCCACAAGTCGGTGTTGCACGCGATCATCATGACCGGCGCCATTCCGTTGTACCTGTGCCCGGAGCGCAATGAACTGGGGATCATCGGGCCGATCCCGCTGAGTGAATTCAGCCGCGAATCGATTCAAGCGAAGATCGACGCCAGCCCGCTGACCAAGGGCCGCGCACCGAAGGTCAAGCTCGCCGTGGTCACCAACTCGACCTACGACGGCCTCTGTTACAACGCCGAGCTGATCAAGCAAAGCCTCGGCAACAGCGTCGAGGTCCTGCATTTCGACGAAGCCTGGTACGCCTACGCGGCGTTCCACGAGTTCTTCGCCGGGCGCTACGGCATGGCCACCTCGCGCAGCGAAGACAGCCCGTTGGTGTTCACCACGCATTCCACGCATAAACTGCTCGCCGCCTTCAGTCAGGCGTCGATGATTCATGTGCAGGACGGCGGCGCGCGGCAACTGGACCGTGACCGTTTCAATGAGGCGTTCATGATGCACATCTCGACCTCGCCGCAATACAGCATCATCGCTTCACTGGACGTGGCGTCGGCCATGATGGAAGGCCCGGCCGGGCGTTCGCTGTTGCAGGAAACCTTTGATGAAGCGCTGAGTTTCCGCCGCGCGCTGGCCAATCTGCGTCAGCACATTGCCGCCGATGACTGGTGGTTTTCGATCTGGCAGCCGCCGGGTGTCGAGGGTATCGACCGCGTGCGGACCGAAGACTGGTTGTTGCAACCGGATGCCGAATGGCACGGTTTTGGTGAGGTCAGCGACGATTATGTGTTGCTTGATCCGATCAAGGTCACGCTGGTAATGCCGGGGCTCAATGCCGGTGGCGCGCTGAGCGAGAAGGGCATCCCGGCGGCGGTGGTCAGCAAGTTTCTCTGGGAGCGCGGCCTGGTGGTGGAGAAGACCGGGCTGTATTCATTCCTGGTGCTGTTCTCGATGGGCATCACCAAAGGCAAATGGAGCACGCTGCTCACCGAACTGCTCGAATTCAAGCGCAGTTACGATGCCAACGTGCGCCTCGACACCTGCCTGCCGTGCGTGGCCCAGCAAGACACCGCGCGTTATCGCGGCATGGGCCTGCGCGATCTGTGTGATCAACTGCACGCCTGTTATCGCAGCAATGCCACGGCCAAACACCTGAAACGCATGTATACCGTGCTCCCGGAAATTGCCATAAAACCGGCTCATGCCTACGATCATCTGGTGCGCGGTGAAGTCGAGGCAGTGCCGATCGATGAGTTGGAGGGGCGCATCGCCGCAGTGATGCTGGTGCCGTATCCGCCGGGCATTCCGCTGATCATGCCCGGCGAACGCTTTACCGAATCGACTCGCTCGATCATTGATTACCTGAAATTTGCTCGCACGTTCGATAGCAGCTTCCCCGGTTTTGTCGCGGATGTGCATGGATTGCAGCACGAAGACGAGGGCAATGGACGGCAATACACCGTCGATTGCGTCAAGGAATGAGGACATTTCCCAGTATGCAACCGGTCATGAATCCAAAATACCCTGGGCTGTCGGTGCGGGTCGCCGATGAAGGCTTTGCGCCGTATATCTGGGGCAGCGACTTCAGCTTCGAAGTCGCCGCCTATGGCGCCGCCGTGATTGGCCAGCCGGTCGAGCAGTGGCGCGTGACGCCGATCGTGCCGTACCGCAAGTGCTACGGCATCGATCCTGAGGAGTTCAGCGCCTTCCATAACGCGGCCGATAGCGCGATTTTCATGGCCTATCTGGATGATGAGCCGGTGGGCCATCTGGTGATCAGTACCAACTGGAATGGCTTCGCGCACATTGATGAGCTGGCCGTGCACGCACCGGCGCGTCGGCATGGCGTGGCCAAGGCATTGCTGGATGTCGCGCAGTTCTGGAGTCGCAAGAAGAAATTGCCGGGGATCATGCTCGAAACCCAGAACAACAACCTTGGCGCCTGTCGTTTGTATGAGCGTTGTGGCTACGTGATTGGTGGCGTTGACCAGTTGCGCTATCGCGGCATTGATCCGAACACCGCCGAAGTGGCGCTGTTCTGGTATCGATTGTTCGATAATCCGCTGGAAAACCCGCTTAGCTCGACAGCATCGCCTCGGCTTGTTCCGTGACGATGGTGAGCAATGTCTGAATCGCCGCTGACGGCGCAGTGTGCTTGAAGGTCAGGGCGTAGAGGCTGATCGGCACCGCCGGCGACAACGGGCACACATCCAGCCCGGCAGGGCGCGCGCCCAGTGCCGTGAACGGGTCGACAATGGCCAGGCCTTCACCGGCCTCGACCATGCTGCGCATCATCTGATGGGTTTGCACCCGCGTCTGCACGCTCGGCGCCGGCCGCAGGGCCTGGAGTTTGTTTTCCAGCGCCGGGCTCAGCGGGTCCTGACCTTCGAGGCCGACCATGGTCTGCCCCGCCAGATCCTGTAGGGAGATGTATTTTTGCTTTGGTTGCAGCCAGCCGTGGGGCGCGAGCAGTTGCAGCTTGCCATGGGCCAATGGGCGGCAATCAATGTCGGGATGTTCGGGGTCGTGCAGACTTAAACCGAGATCGCTTTCACGCAATAACAGGCTGCGGACGATATCGCGGGTCGGCGCGCTGAGCAGGCTGCACGGTGCGTCGGGCAAACGTCGACGCAGGGCAGCGAGGCTTTGGGGCAGTAATTGTTGCGCCAGCGGCGGGGTGCCGATAATGCGCAAGGGTGGGGCGAGGTATTGCCTGAGGCTGCTGGCCAGCCGTTGCACCGGCTCCAGTGCTTCATAAACGTGGGCGATTTCCACCTGCAACGCCCGCGCCTCGGGCGTCGATTGCAGGCGCCCGCGCACGCTGGCGAACAGCATGAACCCCAACTGACTCTCGGCTTCGCGCAAACGCTCTTCGACCTCGGCCACCGGCAACTGCAGCCATTCGGCGGCGGTGCCCAGGTGACCGGTCTGCAAGAGCGCCTGAATCACTTCGATATGACGTAAACGCATGCGTGAAGTCCATGTTCAGCAGGTGGGGTCAGTGGCTGAATCCTACCCCAAGTCTGCGCATATGACTTCTGCTCATAACGGTCGGTTATGAAGCGACGGTTGGCTCGGGTTCACGCGTCAGGGTGATGCCTGACTGGACCAGGAGAAACTCGTTCTCGCTGACCTTGTTGACGCGATCGCCAATGGCCAGTTTGTAAATCGGCTCCGAGCCAGTGGAACCGTCTGCCGACGGGTTGGATTCCTGGAACTCATGCACGGAATAAACGCGGCCTTCCGCATCTCTTGCATGGAACTGACCGACGAGTACTGCTGCCATCTGCTTAGAACCTCTGGAGATAAAACGCTTGATTTGCGGCTTGGTAGACCGCCATCAAGGCCTGTAAGTTTTCCTACAGGAAAAAAATAATCAGCACGCGAGAATTTCCCCTTGTGTGCTGGTGGAATCGTCACCGGATCATCTATAACTACTGGCTCCTCCCACGGACCATCGAGAGTCTTCCATGAGCAATGTCTACAACGTCGCCGTAGTGGTCGGTAGCCTGCGCAAAGCATCGATCAATCGCAAGGTCGCCCAGGCACTGGCGGAGCTGGCCCCGGCCAACCTGAAGCTTGAGATTGTCGAAATTGGCGATCTGCCACTCTATAACGAAGACATCGACGGTGATTCACCGCCGGCAGCCTACAGCACTTTCCGGGAAAAAGTGGGTTCATCCGACGCGGTGCTGTTTGTCACGCCCGAGTACAACCGTTCAGTACCGGCACCGTTGAAGAATGCCATCGACGTCGGCTCGCGGCCTTATGGCAAGAGTGTCTGGAGTCGCAAGCCGGGCGCGGTAATCAGTGTGTCGCCGGGCGCGATTGGTGGTTTCGGGGCGAATCAGCATCTGCGCCAGTCGTTCGTGTTTCTCGATGTGCCATGCATGCAGCAGCCGGAAGCGTATCTGGGCGGCGCGGGTTCGGCGTTTGACGAGGCAGGCAAATTGAGCGAATCGGTGAAACCTTTTCTGCAGAGTTTTATCAATGCGTACGGACAATTCGTAGAGCAACACAAGAAGTAACTCCACCGAAATCCCTGGCACAACAGAGATCCTGTGGGAGCGAGCTTGCTCGCGAAGGGGCCGTCAGCCACACATCATGGGTGACTGACAGTCCGCCTTCGCGAGCAAGCTCGCTCCCACAGGTTTTAGTGTTTAGCTCTTCTACTTAATTTAAGGCTGTTGCGGATGCTCGCTGCGTCACTGATTTTCCTGCTGACCATTACCCTTGTCATCTGGCAACCCAAAGGCCTCGGCGTCGGCTGGAGCGCGACGCTTGGCGCCGTGCTCGCGCTGATCTTCGGCGTTGTGCACCTGAGCGATATCCCGCTGGTGTGGCAGATCATCTGGAACGCCACCGGCACCTTCGTCGCGTTGATCATCATCAGCCTGTTGCTCGACGAAGCCGGGTTTTTCAACTGGGCCGCGCTGCACGTGGCGCGCTGGGGGCGGGGCAGCGGGCGCAAGCTGTTTGCTTTTATGGTGCTGCTCGGCGCGCTGGTGTCGGCGCTGTTTGCCAACGACGGGGCGGCACTGATTCTCACGCCGATCGTGATTTCGATGCTGCTGGCGCTACGGTTTTCCCCGGCGGCGACCTTGGCCTTCGTCATGGGCGCAGGGTTTATCGCCGATACCGCGAGCCTGCCGCTGGTGGTGTCGAACCTGGTCAACATTGTCTCGGCGGACTTCTTTCACATCGGTTTTAACCGCTACGCAGCGGTGATGGTGCCGGTCAACTTCGTCAGCGTGGCGGCGACGCTGGGTATGTTGCTGTGGTTTTTTCGCCGCGACATTCCGGCGGCGTACGACCCAGAACAACTCGAACATCCAGAGACCGCGATCCACGACAAAGCCACGTTTTATGCCGGTTGGGCGGTGTTGGTGATCCTGCTGATCGGTTGCTTTGCACTGGAGCCGCTGGGTATTCCGATCAGCGCGATTTCCGCCGTGTGCGCCGCGCTGTTGCTGGGCATCGCCGCCCGTGGTCACAAGATCTCCACGCGCAAGGTGATGAAAGAAGCACCGTGGCAGATCGTGATTTTTTCGCTGGGCATGTACCTGGTGGTGTATGGCCTGCGCAATGCCGGGCTGACCGGGTATCTGGCCGGTTGGCTGGATGTCTTCGCCGGTCATGGCGTCTGGGGCGCGGCAATGGGCACCGGTGTGTTGACGGCGTTGCTGTCATCGATCATGAACAATTTGCCGACGGTGCTGATTGGTTTGCTGTCGATTGATGCCAGTCAGGCGAGCGGAGTGGTCAAGGAGGCGATGATTTACGCCAACGTGATTGGCAGTGATCTTGGGCCGAAGATCACGCCGATTGGCAGTCTGGCCACGTTGTTGTGGCTGCATGTGCTGGAGCGCAAGGGCATTCATATTGGCTGGGGGTATTACTTCAGGGTCGGGATTGTGCTGACGGTGCCGGTGTTGTTGGTGACGTTGGCGGCTTTGGCTTTGCGTTTATCCCTTTAAACCGAGTCGCCCCATTCGCGAGCAGGCTCGCTCCCACATTAGAATGCATTCCAAATGTGGGAGCGAGCTTGCTCGCGAAGGCGTCATATCAAACACCAACAAACTCAGGCCTGGCCGGGTACATTCGGCCAAAGGTCCGAGACCAGAAACAACCGCTCCGCCTCTTCCCATTCCCCCTGCGAATTCTCGGTCAGGCGCACCATCAGCTGCGCCGGGGCCAGCGGTTCGAGGTCTTCCAGCCACATCCGTAAATGCTCCAAAGTCCAGGTCTGATCCGCCGGGTAGTGCGCCGGCGCCAGCCAGGCATGGCGGGGCAGGGGTTGCCAGCGTCCCGCCGGACGTTGCGCGACGAACGCCGGCCAGTCCTTCTGATGCAACCAGCTACCACGCAAATGCTGCGGATGTGCGCCGCTCGGTGATTGAGCCTGTCCCGGCCACGGATACAGCAAATAACCACCCAGCCACAGCTGCGCACTGAACACCTCGATATCCAGCGCCGCCAGCACTTCGCGACTTTCCGCACGCGCCGAAATCGGCAACTGATGTTCAGCCAGATGAGCCAGTTTGCGGTCCAGCCGATCATGACAACCCGGCCCAAGCCACTGCGCCGCATCACGCCCATGGCCATTCTGCGGACCGAGATAAAGCTTGATCGCCAGCTCCAGGTGATGCACGCCGTCGCGGTCTCGCAGCAACATGTCCAGCTCGCCGAGGGTATGACCTTCGCGCCGGATCGGCAGGTTGGCGGCAATCAGTTCTATCCCTGGCGCATGCTGAACCGCAAATTGCCACAAGCGCTCGTAATACAAGCCCAGACGCCGCGTGCGCGCCTGCGACAACCAATGCAGCAGGCCATAACTGTCGTGGTCGAGCTGGCGCAACCAGTGTTCCAGGCGTTCCGGGTCATGCACCCAATCGCTGCCCGCCAGCGGATGACGCTGCGGCCATGGCGTGATGGCGAGCATCGGCGGGGCGAGGATCACCCACGCCAGATCGCGCACTTCCGGGTGGCGTAATTGGTGGGGCAGCTGCAGCAAGTCGGGAAATAGGATCATCTTGCGAGCATAGCCGTAAACACGAGCACACCCTTGAGGCTGAAAGGATTTTGTCTAACCGGCGCTTTCGCCCATAATCGGGTTTTTCGCGTTTTCGATTGTCCGCAGAGGTCCCATGGAGCAATTTCGTAATATCGGCATCATCGGTCGCCTGGGCAGTTCCCAGGTGCTGGATACCGTCCGCCGACTGAAACGGTTTCTGCTCGACCGGCACCTGCATGTGATCCTCGAAGACACCATCGCTGAAGTGCTGCCGGGCCACGGCCTGCAAACGTCGTCGCGCAAGATGCTCGGTGAAGTCTGCGACATGGTCATCGTCGTCGGCGGTGACGGCAGCCTGCTCGGCGCCGCGCGGGCGCTGGCCAAACACAATATTCCGGTGCTGGGGATCAACCGGGGCAGCCTCGGTTTCCTCACCGACATTCGCCCGGACGAACTGGAAGTCGAAGTTGCCAAGGTGCTCGACGGCCACTACCTGGTGGAAAACCGCTTCCTGCTGCAAGCCGAAGTGCGCCGGCATGCCGAGGCCATCGGTCAGGGCGATGCGCTCAACGATGTCGTGCTGCACCCGGGCAAATCGACGCGGATGATCGAGTTCGAGCTGTACATCGACGGCCAGTTCGTCTGCAGCCAGAAGGCCGACGGCCTGATCGTCGCGACGCCGACCGGTTCCACCGCGTACGCGCTGTCTGCCGGCGGACCGATCATGCATCCCAAGCTCGACGCCATTGTGATTGTGCCGATGTACCCCCATATGTTGTCGAGCCGGCCAATTGTGGTCGATGGCAACAGTGAGCTGAAAATCGTCGTGTCGAAAAACATGCAGATTTACCCGCAAGTCTCCTGTGACGGGCAGAACCATTTCACCTGCGCGCCGGGCGACACCATCACCGTCAGCAAAAAAGCGCAGAAACTGCGGCTGATTCATCCGCTCGACCACAACTACTATGAAGTCTGCCGCACCAAGCTCGGCTGGGGCAGCAAGCTGGGCGGTGGAGGCGACTGATGCTCGATCCCGCGCGCAGTTATGACCTGATTGGTGACGTGCACGGATGCGCCCTGACCCTCGAACACTTGCTTGACCGTCTCGGTTATCACAAGCAGGGCGGGGTCTGGCGGCATCCATCGCGCATGGCCGTGTTTGTCGGTGACATCATCGACCGTGGCCCGCGCATTCGCGAGGCGCTGCACATCGTCCACGACATGGTCGAGGCCGGTCAGGCCTTGTGCATCATGGGCAACCACGAGTTCAACGCACTGGGCTGGAGCACCCCGGCGCTACCGGGCAGCGGCAAACAGTTCGTCCGCGAACACACGCCGCGCCACGCGCGCCTTCTGCACGAGACCCTGACTCAATTCGAAGACCATCCCGGCGATTGGCACGATTTCCAGCGCTGGTTCTACGAATTGCCGTTGTTTGTCGATGCCGGGCGTTTCCGTGTCGTGCATGCCTGTTGGGATGCTGGCCTGATCGAGCCATTGCGCGCGCTGTTCCCCAATGGCTGCATTGATGAACACTTCCTGCAGGCCTCGGCGGTGCCGGACAGCTTCGCCTGTACCGTATTCGACCGCCTGCTGCGCGGCACCGACATGCGCCTGCCGGATGGTCTGACCATGACCAGCGGCGATGGCCTGGTGCGTTCGTTCTTCCGCACCAAGTTCTGGGAAGACGATCCGAAGACCTACGGCGATATCGTTTTCCAGCCGGATGCACTGCCGGAACCGGTGGCGCAGAAGCCGCTGACCTCCAGCGAAAAAAATAACCTGCTGCGTTACGGCGTTGACGAGCCATTGTTGTTCGTCGGCCACTACTGGCGCAGCGGCAAACCGGCGCCGATCCGCCCGAACCTCGCGTGTCTGGATTACAGCGCGGTGCTCTACGGCAAACTGGTCGCCTATCGTCTGGATCAGGAAACACGTCTGGATCCGCATAAATTTGTCTGGGTCGATGTCGAGCGGCCGGAGGTGCTGCAATGAGTGCGGTCGCGGTATTACGTCTGCCGTTGGCGGTGGACTTGAGCGGTTTCGTCAAACTGCTGCAACGCATGCAGGTGCCGCATCGCGTCAGCGAGGAGGCGGGCGAGCAAGTGTTGTGGGCACCGGCGGAAATCAGCGAAGACGTGCGCTCGCTGTACGAACGCTTCCCGGCGGGTGATCCCGATCAGCAAATGGACATCCCCGTCGCGCCGGCCTTGAAGCGCCCAAGCTTCACCGAGCAACTGAAATACGCCAAGGCCACCGGGTTCATCCTGTTGCTGTGCCTGATTGTCGGCGGGCTGACCTACCTCGGTGAGAACCTGCAGACCTTGCGCTGGCTGACCTTCCTCGATTTTCAGGTAGTCGGCGAATACATTCATTTCACGCCGTTGGCCGATAGCCTGGCGGCGGGGCAGTGGTGGCGTCTGGTCACGCCGATGCTGATCCACTTCGGCATCCTCCATCTGGCCATGAACGGCATGTGGTACTGGGAGCTTGGCCGGCGTATCGAGTCGCGTCAGGGCAGCATTAACCTGATTGGCCTGACGCTGTTGTTCAGCCTCGTTTCCAATTACGCGCAATTTGCCTGGAGCGGCGCGACCTTGTTTGGCGGCCTGTCCGGCGTGCTCTATGGTTTGCTCGGGCATTGCTGGATCTTCCAGCTGCTGGCACCGAACCCGGCCTATCGCCTGCCACGCGGCGTGCTGGTGATGATGCTGGTGTGGTTGCTGGTGTGCATGTCCGGGCTGATCTCGATGATCGGTTTCGGCGAAATCGCCAACGCCGCCCACGTCGGCGGGTTACTCATCGGATGCTTCACCGGTTTGTTGGGTGGTTTGTATAACCGCCGTAAACTGGCCGCCTGAAATTTTTTGTAGATAAAGAGCACGGAGACCCTGATGTCCTCTTTTAACGACATGATCAACAACATTACCCCGGACATCTACGAGAGCCTGAAGTTGGCCGTGGAAATTGGCAAATGGTCCGATGGCGGCAAACTCACCGCCGAACAGCGCGAGCTGTCATTGCAGGCGATGATCGCCTGGGAAATCCAGAACCTGCCTGAAGACCAGCGCACCGGTTACATGGGCCCGCAGGAATGTGCATCGAAGTCGATCGAAGTGCCGAACATCCTGTTCAAGTCGGATGCCATCCATTGATCGAGATTGGCCGCGGTGCAATCAGCAAAATGTCGGCGCGCCTGGACGGGCCGAATGTGCAATACGCGTTTCGTCTGGATGACGTCGAGGTGCCGGTCAACCCGTTGATCGGCACCACGGTGCGTCTGGAGTACCTGGGGGCGATCCACTGCACCCATTGTGGGCGTAAAACCAAGACCAGTTTCAGTCAGGGCTATTGCTACCCGTGCATGACCAAACTGGCGCAGTGCGACCTGTGCATCATGAGTCCGGAGCGCTGCCACTATGAGGCCGGCACCTGTCGCGATCCTGCGTGGGGCGAGCAGTTCTGCATGACCGATCATGTGGTTTACCTGTCCAACTCGTCGGGCATCAAGGTTGGCATCACCCGTGCAACGCAACTGCCGACCCGCTGGATCGATCAGGGCGCGTGTCAGGCCTTGCCGATCATGCGCGTTTCGACGCGGCAGCAGTCGGGCTTCGTCGAAGATTTGTTCCGCAGCCAAGTGGCCGACAAAACCAACTGGCGTGCATTGCTCAAGGGCGATGCGGTGGCGGTCGATCTGGCGCAGGTGCGTGACCAGTTATTTGAAAGCTGCGCCGAAGGCCTGCAAGGCCTGCAAGAGCGATTCGGCCTGCAGGCGATTCAGACCATTGCCGATGTCGAACCGCTGGAAATCCGCTATCCGGTCGAGCAATACCCGGCCAAAATCGTCAGCTTCAACCTGGACAAGAACCCGATTGCCGAAGGCACGCTGCTGGGGATCAAGGGCCAGTACCTGATCTTCGATACCGGCGTGATCAATATTCGCAAGTACACGGCTTATCAGCTCGCCGTGCATCAATAAGGACGCCAGCATGCGCACCGAACAACCGAAGATGATTTACCTGAAGGACTATCAGGCGCCCGAGTACCTGATCGACGAAACACACCTGACCTTCGAGTTGTTCGAGGATCACAGCCTGGTGCACGCGCAGCTGGTCATGCGCCGCAACCCGGCGCGTGGCCCGGGCCTGCCGCCGCTGGTACTCGATGGCCAGCAGCTGGAATTGCTCTCGGTGACACTGGCCGATCAAGAACTGTCTGACGGCGATTACCAGGTCACCGAAAACCATCTGACTCTGCAGCCGACCACGGAAACGTTCACAGTCGACACCAGCGTCAAGATTCACCCGGAAACCAACACCGCACTGGAAGGCCTGTACAAGTCCGGCACGATGTTCTGCACCCAGTGCGAGGCCGAAGGTTTCCGCAAGATCACCTATTACCTCGACCGCCCGGACGTGATGAGCAAATTCACCACCACCGTGGTCGCCGAACAGCACAGCTATCCGGTATTGCTCTCCAACGGCAACCCGATTGCCTCGGGCCCGGGCGAAGACGGCCGGCACTGGGCAACCTGGGAAGACCCGTTCATGAAGCCGGCGTACCTGTTCGCGCTGGTGGCCGGTGACTTGTGGTGCGTCGAAGACACCTTCACCACCATGACCAACCGCAACGTCGCGCTGCGCATTTACGTCGAGCCGGAAAACATCGACAAGTGCCAGCACGCGATGACCAGCCTGAAGAAGTCGATGCGCTGGGACGAAGAGGTCTACGGTCGCGAGTACGATCTGGACATCTTCATGATCGTCGCCGTCAACGACTTCAACATGGGCGCGATGGAGAACAAAGGCCTCAACATCTTCAACTCCAGCGCCGTACTGGCCCGCGCCGAAACCGCCACCGACGCCGCGCACCAGCGCGTTGAAGCGATCGTCGCTCACGAATACTTCCACAACTGGTCGGGCAACCGCGTGACCTGCCGCGACTGGTTCCAGCTGTCGCTGAAGGAAGGCTTCACCGTGTTCCGTGATTCCGGCTTCTCGGCCGACATGAACTCGGCCACGGTCAAGCGCATTCAGGATGTGGCGTACCTGCGTACCCACCAGTTCGCCGAAGACGCCGGCCCGATGGCTCATGCCGTGCGCCCGGACAGCTTCATCGAAATCTCCAACTTCTACACCCTGACCGTTTATGAGAAGGGTTCGGAAGTGGTCGGCATGATCCATACCTTGCTCGGCGCTGAAGGTTTCCGTAAGGGCAGCGATCTGTACTTCGAGCGTCACGACGGTCAAGCGGTCACCTGCGACGATTTCATCAAAGCGATGGAAGATGCCAACGGCGTCGACCTGACCCAGTTCAAACGCTGGTACAGCCAGGCCGGTACGCCGCGTCTGGCCGTGAGCGAGTCGTACGACGCCGCCGCGAAAACCTACAGCCTGACCTTCCGCCAGAGCTGCCCGGAAACCCCGGACAAAGTTGAAAAACTGCCGTTCGTGATCCCGGTCGAACTCGGCCTGCTCAACAGCAAAGGTAACGAAATTGCCTTGCGTCTGAGCGGCGAAGCATCGGCGCAAGGCACCACCCGGGTGATCTCGGTGACCGAAGCTGAACAGACTTTCACCTTCGTCGACATCGCTGAACAGCCGCTGCCTTCGCTGCTGCGCGGTTTCTCAGCGCCGGTGAAACTGAGTTTCCCGTACAACCGCGATCAACTGATGTTCCTGATGCAGCACGACAGCGACGGTTTCAATCGTTGGGATGCCGGCCAGCAACTGTCGGTGCAAGTGCTGCAAGAACTGATCGGCCAGCAGCAGAAGGGCGAGAGCCTGAAGCTTGATCCGCGTCTGGTCTCGGCACTGCGCACGGTGCTGTCGGATGAGTCGCTGGATCAGGCGATGGTCGCGGAAATGCTCTCGTTGCCGGGTGAGGCGTACCTCACTGAAATCAGCGAAGTGGCGGATGTCGATGCGATCCATATCGCCCGTGAGTTCGCGCGTCAGCAACTGGCGGAAGGTTTGTTCGAGGCATTGTGGCTGCGTTATCAGGCCAACCGTGATCTGTCGAAGAAAACCCCGTACGTCGCCGAAGCCGAGCATTTCGCTCGTCGTGCGCTGCAGAACATTGCGCTGTCGTACCTGATGCTCAGCGGCAAGCCGGAAGTCCTGGCGGCGGCGCTGGAGCAGTTCGAAAGCGCCGACAACATGACCGAGCGCCTGACCGCGCTGGCGGTGCTGGTCAACTCGCCGTTCGAAGAGCAGAAAGCCTTGGCGCTGGCCAGTTTCGCCGAGCACTTCAAGGACAACCCGCTGGTTATGGATCAGTGGTTCAGCGTGCAGGCCGGCAGCACTCTGCCGGGCGGTCTGGAACGCGTGAAGGCGCTGATGCAGCATCCGGCGTTCAACATCAAGAACCCGAACAAGGTGCGTGCACTGGTCGGTGCGTTTGCCGGGCAGAACCTGATCAACTTCCATGCGGCGGACGGTTCCGGTTATCGCTTCCTCGCGGATCTGGTGATCGAGCTGAACGGCTTCAACCCGCAGATCGCTTCGCGTCAACTGGCGCCGCTGACCCGCTGGCGCAAGTACGACGGCGCTCGTCAGGCGTTGATGAAGGCTGAGCTGGAGCGGATTCGGGCGTCGGGGCAGTTGTCGAGTGATGTGTATGAGGTGGTGAGCAAAAGTCTGGCTTGATGGTGTATTGGCGTCGGTGTTCCAGCGGTGGACCGGCCCTCACCCTAACCCTCTCCCAGAGGGAGAGGGGACTGACCGAGGTGTCTTTGCGCCATACGCCGACCTGAAAGTCCGGAGTCGAACTCAGATTCTGAAACAGATCAAAAGCCCCTCACCCTAGCCCTCTCCCAGTGGGAGGGGACTGACCGGGGTGGATGTTCGAGTTACACCGACGTGAAAGTCCGGAGTCGAACTCAGGTTTTGAACAGCATGAAGATCGGCTCCCTTTCCCCCTCGCCCCCCTGGGGGAGAGGGCTGGGGTGAGGGGGTAAGATGTAAGCCTCAACACAAAGCCCAAGCCATATACATAAAAAACGCCGCATTAATCAATGCGGCGTTTTTTTTTGACTGAAAGTTACTTCACGTCAAACCGGTCCAGGTTGGTGACCTTCGTCCAAGCCGCGACAAAGTCCTTAACAAACTGCTCCTTCGCATCCGAACTGGCATACACCTCAGCCAACGCCCTTAATTGCGCGTTGGAACCAAACACCAGATCCACCCGCGTCGCCGTCCACTTCACGCTACCGGTTTTACGGTCGCGTCCTTCGAACTCATCCGCATCCCGTGACGTTGGCTTCCACTCCACGCCCATGTCCAGCAGGTTGGTGAAGAAGTCGTTGGTCAGCGCTTCAGTTTGCGAAGTGAACACACCATGCCGGGTCTGCCCGACGTTGGTGTTCAACACCCGCAAACCACCGAGCAGCACAGTCATTTCCGGCGCCGTGAGGGTCAGCAGTTGCGCCTTGTCGATCAGCAGCGCCTCGGCTGAGACGGTGTATTTGCCCTTGCTGTAGTTACGGAAACCATCGGCAATCGGTTCGAGGAAGCCGAACGAGTCGACATCGGTTTGCTCTTGGCTGGCATCGGTACGTCCCGGGGTGAACGGCACCGTGACGGAGTGGCCGGCGTTTTTCGCCGCTTGCTCGACCCCGGCATTCCCCGCCAACACGATCAGGTCTGCCAGCGAAACTTTCTTGCCAGCGCCGCCGCCATTGAACTCGCCCTGAATGCCCTCAAGGGTTTGCAGCACGTTGGCCAGTTGCTCTGGCTGGTTGGCTTGCCAGAACTTCTGCGGTGCCAGACGCAGACGACCGCCGTTGGCGCCGCCACGTTTGTCCGAACCCCGGAACGTCGAGGCTGCAGCCCAAGCGGTCGAGACCAGTTGCGACACTGAAAGCCCTGATGCGAGGATTTTGCCTTTCAGCGCAGTCGCGTCGCCGTCGTCGATCAGCGGGTGAGCGACAGCGGGAAGCGGATCCTGCCACAACAGTTCTTCGTTCGGCAGTTCCGGGCCGAGGTAGCGCGACAACGGGCCCATGTCGCGGTGGATCAGTTTGTACCAGGCACGGGCGAAGGCGTCGGCCAATTGATCCGGGTTGGCGAGGAAGCGCCGCGAGATCTGCTCGTAAGCCGGGTCGAAACGCAGCGCCAGGTCGGAGGTGAGCATGGTCGGCGAAAGCTTTTTGCTCGGATCATGGGCGTGGGGAACGGTACCGGCACCCGCGCCGTTTTTCGGAATCCACTGATGCGCACCGGCCGGGCTTTTGGTCAATTCCCACTCGAAGCCGAACAAGTTCTCCAGGTAGTTGTTGCTCCACTTCGTCGGCGTGATGGTCCAGGTCACTTCGAGGCCGCTGGTGATGGTGTCGCCACCCTTGCCGGTGCCGAACGCGTTGCGCCAGCCGAGGCCTTGTTCTTCGAGGCCGGCCGCTTCCGGCTCAGGCCCGACGTTATCTGCAGGGCCGGCGCCGTGGGTTTTTCCGAAGGCGTGACCGCCCGCGATCAACGCCACGGTTTCTTCATCGTTCATGGCCATGCGGCCAAAGGTTTCGCGGATATCGTGGGCTGAAGCGACCGGATCCGGATTGCCTTCCGGACCTTCCGGGTTCACGTAAATCAGGCCCATCTGCACTGCAGCGAGGGGATTTTCCAGATTGCGTTCGCCCTGATCGGTGCGGCTCTCTTCCTTGCCATGCAAATCCGGCTCGGCGACCAGCGTGCCGTCACCGGGCTCCTGCATGGCGGACTTGTCTTTGCCATAGCGGCTGTCGCCACCCAGCCATTCGTGCTCGGAGCCCCAATAGACGTCTTCGTCCGGCTCCCACACATCGGGACGGCCGCCGGAGAAACCGAAGGTTTTGAAACCCATGGATTCCAGCGCAACGTTACCGGTGAGAACGATCAGGTCAGCCCAGGAAATGTTGCGGCCATATTTCTGTTTGATCGGCCACAGCAGGCGGCGGGCCTTGTCGAGGCTGACGTTGTCCGGCCAGCTGTTCAGTGGCGCAAAACGTTGTTGACCGGAACCGGCGCCACCACGGCCATCGGCGGTGCGATAGGTGCCGGCGCTGTGCCAGGCCATGCGGATGAAGAGGGGGCCGTAGTGGCCAAAGTCGGCCGGCCACCAGTCCTGGGAGTCGGTCATCAGCGCATTGAGGTCTTGTTTCAGGGCTTGAAAGTCGAGGCTCTTGAAGGCTTTGGCGTAGTCGAAGTCCTTGCCCAACGGATCGGACTTGGGCGAGTGCTGACTCAGGATTTTCAGGTTGAGTTGATTCGGCCACCAGTCACGGTTCGTCGTACCACCACCGGCGGCGTGGTTGAACGGGCATTTCGATTCGTTTGCCATGTTCGGGTCCTTATCAGGTCTGCTACGGCCGGCTCGTGCCGACTTCGGACTAGTAAGGCTAGACCCGACTTGGAGAGTCAGCTAATAGGCCGACTATTGGAGGCTGATAGGCAAAGTCTTTCAGCGTTTTTCGGAGCACTTCACGGATCAGCCGATAGCGGCTGCCTGCTTGAAACAGGCGTTGTTGAGCCTCTGCAAAAAAACAAAAAGTGAAAATCGGGATGACAGGAAGAAATGTTATTGTATAACATAAAATTCGTTTCATTCTGTTTCTACCAGCGTTAAAGCAAAACGCTGGCAGCGATTCTCACTTTTCAGCGCATGGAAATTCTGCAATGCCTGCCCGTTCTAAACCCTTGCAACGACGCCTCAATCCGTTGGCCGCCGCGCTGCTTTTTGCATCCCCGGTGTTCGCCGCTGAAACCCTCGAACTGCAACCGCAAGTCATCACCGGCAATCCGCTCGGCAGCCAGACACTCGCTTCGCCCTCGACCGTTCTCAGCGGCGACGACCTCACCTTCCAACAGAAGGGCAGCCTCGGCGAAACCCTGAACAAGCAACCCGGCGTGTCCTCGTCGTACTTCGGGCCTGGGGCGAGCCGGCCGATCATTCGCGGTCAGGACGGTGATCGCATCCGTATCTTGCGCAATGGCGTCGGCGCGCTGGACGCCTCGTCGCTGTCTTACGATCACGCGGTGCCGCTGGACCCGGTCAACGTCGAGCGCGTGGAAATCGTCCGTGGTCCGGCAGCGCTGCTGTACGGCGGCAGTGCCATTGGCGGAGTGGTTAACACTTTTGATAACCGCATTCCGACCGAGGCTATCGACGGCATCCGTGGCGCCGGTGAGTTGCGCTACGGCGGTGCCGACACCACGCGCAGCAGTGCCGGCAAACTCGAGGCTGGCAACGGTCAATTCGCCTTGCATCTGGACGCCAGTGCCCGCGAGTTCAATGACCTGAAAATCCCCGGCTACGCGAAAACCAGCCGCGAACGCGCAAACGACGACGGTGATTCGAAAAAGCATCGTTTGGGCAACAGTGATGGTCGCCAGGACGGCGGCGCTGTCGGCGGGTCTTACACTTGGGATGACGGATACGCCGGCCTGTCCTACAGCAACTACGATTCCAACTACGGTTCGCCCGCTGAACAAGACGTGCGCATCCGCATGCAACAGGAGCACTACGCCTTCGCCTCGGAGATACGCAATCTCGATGGGCCGTTCAGTTCGATCAAGCTGGATGCGGGTTACACCGATTACGAGCATCGCGAAATCGAAGCTGGCGAGGTCGGCACGACGTTCAAGAACAAAGGTTACGAGGCGCGGGTCGAGGCGCGGCACCAGCCGTTGGGGCCGTTCAACGGCGTAATCGGTGCGCAGGTCAGCCGCAACGAATTCTCGGCACTCGGCGAGGAAGCGTTTGTACCGCAGACCGATACCGATGCCGCTGCGCTGTTCATTCTGGAAGAGTGGCAAGCCACCGACCGACTGCTGTTCACCCTCGGCGGACGCCTTGAGCACACCACGGTCGATCCGGACGCCAATGGTAACGAGCGCTTCGCCAGCGCCGATCGATCCAGCAGTTTCACCGCTGGCAGTCTGTCGTCCGGTGCGGTGTACACGCTGACGCCGATCTGGTCGGTGGCCGCGACGCTGGGCTACACCGAGCGCGCCCCGACGTTCTATGAGCTTTACGCCAACGGTGCCCACGTCGCGACCGGCACTTATGAAGTCGGCGATGCCGGGCTGTCGAAAGAAAAAGCCGTGTCCAGTGACCTTGCGCTGCGCTTCGACAATGGTACGCACAAGGGCAGTGTCGGTGTGTTTTACAGCCACTTCTCCAACTACATCGGCTTGCTCGGCACGGGCCGAACGCTGAATGACGAGGGCGAAGAGGACGCCGACGGCATCCCGGAATACACCTACTCCGGCGTGCGGGCGCGCTTCAGCGGCATTGAAGCCCAGGACCACTGGAAACTCGGCGAAAGCGCCTACGGCAAGTTTGCCTTGGAGTTGTCCGGCGATTACACCCGCGCGAAGAACCTCGACACTGGCGAAGATTTGCCGCGCATCGCGCCGCTGCGGCTCAACACCGGGCTGCTGTGGGAACTGGACAAGTGGCAGGCGCGCATCGATGTCGAACACGCCAGTTCACAACATCGCGTGCCGGACAATGAAAGCAGTACTGACGGCTACACCACACTGGGCGCCAATGTCGGGTATCACTTCGATGTCGGTCAGAGCCAATGGCTGGCCTTCGTCAATGCCGAGAACCTGACCAATCAAACCGTGCGTTATGCCAGTTCGATCCTGCGCGACATTGCGCCGGCAGAAGGGCGCAGCATTCAGGTCGGCTTGCGGACGACGTTCTGATAATCACTGAAGGCTGCGATCTTTTGATCTCTATTTTAAAAGCAAAAGATCGCAGTCTGCGGCAGCTCCGACACGGGCGTGATCAGGTGGATTGAGCGGTGTCATCCTCCGGCACGTCGTCAAGAATGTCCTCTTGCCCCGGCAGTTCGGTGATCACACTGAAGTCCGTCACTTCAACTGCGCCCAATCCATACCCCAGCAAATGGAAAGAAAACGCTTTGCGCTCTTGCGGGTTGTCGAAGCTGAAGTTCATTTCCAGTGGCTGCTCGGCGGTTGCGACCATCTCTTGCGGCAGACCGATCTGCACGTCCTGTTCAAACTCCTTGGCCTTGAGCTGAATGTACGCGGCCTGCTGTGGATCGACCGAGCGCACGGTCAGGCGTACGCGGGTGTGCGAGCCTTTGGGCATTTCCAGGTACTGCGCGCCGATCAGATTGTCGGCCCAGTCATCGTTGATCTGCGCTTGCAGCGGGATGACGTTGGTGCTGCCGAACTGATAGCGATGATTGAGCGGTGTACGCAGCAGTGACAGGTCGAGGGCATTGGCACGAGCGGCGATCTGCCGGGCCGGGTGGCCGCTGTAGTTGCCTTTGTACGTGGCGCTTTCGGCGATGAAACCGGCGCTTTCGTAGTAACGGCAGCGGCGCGGCATGTCGCACTCGGAGAAGATCCCCTGACCGTTGTGATAGCGCAGTTTGCCGTTGGTGAACGACATGATTTCGCGGCCGCTGTCGTAGTCGCGAAACAGCGAACGACCGCTCAGCGCGGAAGGCACCGGCAGATCGAAATAGTCGAGGATCGAGGTGCTCAGATCAACGTGGCCATACACGCCTTTGTTCAGTCGCGGCAGTTGTTCGTGCTCCGGCGCCAGGGTCAGATTGAAACCCCACGACGAGGCCAGGCGCACGCCGTCGATGCCGTGGGATTCGTCCGAGGTGATCACCACCAGCGTGTCTTTCAGAACGCCCTGACGCTCGAGGCCGTTGAGGAACTGTTGCAGCGCATCGTCGAGATAACCGACAGCGGCCTGTTTCGGCGTTTCGTAGCGCTCCAGATATTCCTCGGGCGCGGAGTAGGGCTGATGGGTGCCGACGGTCAGCAATGTCAGCATCCACGGCTTTTTCTGCTTTTTCAGTTGGCCGACGTAATCGAGCGCGCCCTCGAAGAAGGCCTTGTCATCCTTGCCCCACGGGAACTCCAGATAGTTGCTGTTGCTGAACCACTCCAGGCCATGAGTCGCATCGAAACCGATGTGCGGCATGATCTTGTCTTTGGCCATGAAGCGCAGGCCGGCACCTTGCAGATAGTGCGTGCTGAAGCCGTGCTCACGCAGTTGCGCCGGCAGGCAGGCTTGATTGCGCTCGTTGAGGGTGAGCATCTCCACGCCTTTGGGCGTGCCGTTGTTGAGTTTGTCGTAATCGCCGCAGAGCATCGCGTACAGACCGCGAATGGTCTGGTGCGTATGCAGTACATAATCCGGGGTGTTCATGCCGCGCTCGGCCCAGCGGCTGAGGTTGGGCATCAGGTCTTCCTGATAGTGGCTGCCGATCGCCTCGCGGTTGGCGCGAATGTAGGCACCGGGAATGCCTTCCAGGGCGATGATCAGCACATTTCGCGCTTGCCCCGGCGCGGCCAGCAGTTTTTGCCCGTTGAGGTCGACGTCGGTGAGTCCGGCCATGGCCGGCGCGGGTTCTTCGACATCGCCGTCCAGCCATTCCTCGGCCTGAATCTGCAAATCGGCGACTTCGGTGGCCAGCAACTGGTGCGGCAGGTTGTACTGGCGCCACGGATCCGCTTCGCTCGGCCACAGGTTTTGCGCGCCCCAGTGCGCGGCGAACAGTACCAGCGGCGCGACCCAGACCGCGCGGGGCAGGGTCGGACGCGGCATGCCACGGCCGGCAAATTGGGTCAGCAGCCAGAACACCAGAGCCAGCAGCAAAGTGATGCCCAGCGCCGGGTGCGCCAGCCCGCCACCCGTGGAGTTCTCCACGAACTGCGGATCGATCAGGTAATGAATATCCGAAGGCGTCGGCAGGCGCCCGACGGCGCTGACCAGTTCAGCGGTCGCCACGGCCAGCAAGCCCCAGAACACCAGCACCGGCAAGGCCAGCCACCAGGCACGACGATGCAGCAACACCACCAACAGGCTGCCAATAGCCAGGTCCGACAAATAACCCAACGGTGCCGACCAGCCCAGTGCTGCACGCAGGCACACCGGCACAATCAACACGAGAAAAATCAACGAAAAGAGGCGGGCATACGGCTGCCGCAACCAGTTAAAAAAAGCGCTCACAAAAAAAGACCTTCCAGCCATTAAATCGTCATAAAAGTGTGCGCGATGATACCAAGGGTAGGCTGTCTGATCGCCCTTTTAAACGCGCAACTGATGCGCTGGTGCGGTGGCCTCTGAAGGTGATGGAGTGTCTGCAGGCCTGACCGGCCCACGGGTCAAACGGCAATCGGCGATATTGTCAGCGATGGATTTATTGTTTCAGGCTGTTTAAGCCGCCAAGCCATCACCGGCATCCAATGTAGGCGCTGCGCAACGCTGCGATCTTTTTAAACCTCAGAATCAAAAGGCTCGCATCCTCATTCCGCTCAACAACCCGTGCTATAGATATGCGATAAAGATATTTAATTTCTGTTTTTTATATCTATAAAGTCAGGCCTTTCAGCGAACCACCCCATGCTGCGAGGTTGTCATGGCCACACCGTTCAAACGTTCCGCACTGACTCTGTTGGCCGCTTCTATGGCGGCGAGTGCGTTGTTCAGCACCGGCGCTCAGGCCGAAGGCAAGATCAGCATCGCCCAGCAATTCGGCATCGGTTACCTGATCCTCGATGTGGTGCGCGATCAGAACCTCATCGAAAAACACGGCAAGGAGCAGGGCCTCGACATCAAGGTCGACTGGAACAGCATTTCCGGCGCCACGGCGATGAACGAAGCGTTGCTCACCGGCTCGCTCGACGTGGTGTCTGCCGGTGTGCCGCCGATGCTCACGGTGTGGGATCGCACCAAAGGCAAACAGAACGTCAAAGCCATCGCCGCACTGGGTTCGATGCCCAACTATTTGTTGACCAATAACCCGAACATCAAAACGCTCAAGGATTTCACCGACAAGGATCGGATTGCCGTGCCGGCTGCCGGCGTGGGCTTCCAGTCACGCACCTTGCAGATCGAAACCGCCAAGGAGTTCGGTGACGCGCAATACAAAAAGTTCGACGACATCTCAGTCAGCCTGCCGCACCCCGATGCAACGGCGGCGCTGATTGCCGGCGGCTCGGAAATCAACTCGCACTTCTCCAGCCCGCCGTTCCAGTATCAGGCCCTGCAGAATCCCAACGTGCACAAAGTGTTGAGTTCCTACGACGTGCTCGGCGGCCAGGCGACGTTCAACGTGCTCTACACCACAGAAAAATTCCACGACGAAAACCCGAAGACCTACAAGGCGTTCTACGACGCTTTGGCTGAGGCTGAGAAAATCATCAAGGCCGACAAACCGGCGGCGGCTCAGGCGTACATTCGTGTCGAACAGTCGAAATTGCCGCTGGCCTTGGTCGAGCAAATCGTCAAGGACCCGGAAATCGATTTCACCGTGGTGCCGCAGCGCACCTTTATTTATGCCGAGAAATTGCAGGAACTGGGCGTACTGAAGAACAAGGCCGACAGCTGGAAGGATTATTTCTTTGAGGAAGCGCATGGTGGCGCGGGGAGCTGATAACGCCGGGTCAAGGAGGGAACGCCGTGGGTTGTTTCTGGACAGCGTAATAGCCACTCAGTAGCATTCGAGCCCAATGGATTATCCCTTCGCACGTCGTCCGACGTGGAACGCTCAAGGAATCGACATGCGCGACACCCCCATCGACCAAAAACGAACGGTCGTGACCCAGGTCAACGGCGAGATTCGCTATGAAACCCAGATCAGTTTCAGCTCGATGTCGCTCGTCGATGGCGAAATTCGGGTGCATCGTGCTGAAGGCAATCAGCTAGACATTCCGGTGGCCGGCGCGGACTTCGCTTGGCGCATTGATCTGGATGGCGTGCACAGAGTACCGGTGACGCAGGCAGCGATTGAACCGGTTGAATCGCTGCCTGCCGATGACAGTCTGAAGTTGTTCAACTCGAAAACCGTGTGGATCACACTGGCGCTGTGGTTTTTCGTCAGTTCGGTGTTCGGTTGGCTGGGGATTGTGGCGGCAGGCGGATATCTCGGTTACCAGTGGCGTCAGGTGGAAAAACGCAAGGAACAGTTGGCCAAGGCAACCGTCGTTGAAACCGTGACCCGTTCCGCCTCGGGGATGTCACGAGAAAGCGTGCGCAGGGCTTTGGCCCGCAAGCGTTAATGCATACCTAAAACAAAAAAGGGGCGGCCTGATCATCGATCAGGCCGCCCCTTTTTTATTGCCGCTCAGTCAGATCAGTGCATTTTGCTGTGATCGTGACCTTCCATGTTGGTCAGCGGGCGAACCGGCGCTTTGACCTCGATGGTTTCTTTCTCGCCCTTGGCGTTTTCCACGGTCAGGGTCAGCGGCACGCTTTCGCCTTCTTTGAGCTGACCGGTCAGGCCCATCAGCATCACGTGGTAGCCGTTCGGATCAAGCTTGACGGCTTTGCCGGCCGGCAGCTCGACGAACTTCACCGGGCCCATGCTCATGACGTCGTTCTTCATGGTCATTTCGTGAATCTGCACGTCTTTGGCCACGGGCGTCGCGACGCTGAGCAACTTGCTGTCGCTGTCGGCGGTGAGGGTCATGAACGCACCGCTGGCGGACTGGGTCGGCACGGTGGCACGCACCCAGGCGTCGTCGACTTTGGTCTGCGCCGATGCCTGGAACGCCAGGCCCAGCAGAGACAGACCGATAACAGCGCGTTTGATGTGGTTCAGAACAGGTTGCATCAGCAAACCTCCATAACAGTAAGCAAATCTTCAGTGCATTGTTCTGCCGAAAGCGAAGTGGACAGCCCCAGGCGCAAGCCGCCATTGGAGTCGTAAACGTAACTGGTGGCAGTGTGCGAGATGGTGTAGGTGTCGCCGGCCGGGACTTTCTCGTAGAACACGTCGAATTCCTTGGCCGTGGCCGCGGTTTCCTCAAGCGTGCCGTACAGCGCAACGAAGGTCGGGTCGAAGGCTTTCATGTAGGCGTCGAGGATTTCCGGCGTGTCACGCTCGGGATCGAGGCTGATGAAAATCACCTGCAAACGGTCGCCATCGGCGCCCATCAGCTTCTTGATTTTTGCCGCGCGGGCGAGGGTGGTCGGGCAGACTGCCGGGCACTGGGTGAAGCCGAAGAAGACCATCGGCATCATGCCGCGAAAGCTCGACAGCGTCATGGTTTCGCCGTCGGTGTTCTTCAGTTTGAAGGTGCGCCCCATGATCTTGTTACTCAGATCCTTGCCGTACTTGTACGACAGTTGGCCGCGGGTGTCGCAGCCGGCGAGCAGGCCTAGCCCGAGCACGCCCATTCCCGCAAGCACCTTGCGGCGAGTCAACAAAGCCGTCATCTAATACCGCCTTTTGCAGCCCGTCAGTCAGCAGGACTGGCGGGGGGTTAACCGTAAAAGCGGCGCATGATACCAAACTGCAGGCAGGCGCCGGCCACGGATCGCCGCACGGCACAGGATCGAGCGACAAAAGGTGTAAGAAAAAGTGACGATGGCTCACTGCACGCGTGACGCCTCAATGCTCCAGCCGCCGCCCAGCGCGGTGTATAGATTGACCTCGGCGACCAGTTGCGCGAGGCGATCGGTGATCAGACCCTGCTGCGAACTGAACAGCGAACGCTGCGCATCGAGGAACGTCAGGCTGCTGTCGACGCCGTTCTTGTAACGGTTCTGCGCGAGGTTGTAATAAGTCTGCGTGGCCTCGACCAGGTCGCGTTGCGCCTGCAATTGCTGCTGATACGTACTGCGCGCGGCGAGGCCGTCGGCGACTTCCTGAAACGCGGTTTGAATGGATTTTTCGTATTCGGCCACTGCGACGTCTTTCTGCAACTTCGAATAATCCAGGCTCGCGCGCAGGCTGCCGGCGTTGAAGATCGGCAGGCTGATCTGCGGCTGAAAGGTCCAGGCGCCAGAGCCGCCGCCGAACAATCCCGACAAATCGCGGCTCGACGTGCCGGCATTGGCGGTCAGGCTGACACTCGGGAAAAACGCCGCCCGCGCTGCGCCGATATTGGCGTTGGCCGCTTTCAGTCTGTACTCGGCCTGGAGAATGTCGGGGCGTCGTTGCAGCAGATCCGAAGGCAGCCCGGCGGGCAGTTGCTGCACCAGATCGCTGGCCAGCGGACGGGCGGGCAGGGCGTCCGGCACCGGTGCGCCGACCAGCAAGGTCAGGCTGTTCAAGTCTTGCGCGACCTGCCGCTGATAACGCGCCAGATTGGCCCGTGAGCTGTCGACGCTGGTCTTCGCTTGCGCCTGTTCCAGCGCTGACGATTTGCCGGCCTCGCGGTTGCGGGTGGTCAGGTGCAGGCTCTGCTCATCGGCGGCGAGGGTGTCGCGGGTCAGTTCCAGCAACTCCTGATCGGCGCGCCAGGTCAGGTAGGCGTTGGCGACATTGGCGACCAGACTCAGCTCGGCACTGCGCCGTGCTTCTTCCGTCGAGAGCCAGGTCTGCAAGGCCTCTTCGCTGAGGCTGCGCACGCGACCGAAGAAATCCAGCTCATAAGCGCTGATACCGAGGTTGACCGAGTACGTCGAGTTGATCAGCGCTTTGCCTTGGGTCACGCTCGGCGGCATGCGCTGGCGCAACTCGTTGGCGTTGGCCGACACCGCCGGGAACAGGTCGGCGCGCTGAATGCGGTATTGCGCCTGGAAGGCTTCGACGTTGAGTGCCGCCACGCGCAGGTCGCGGTTGTTGACCAGCGCGCTTTCAATCAGTTGTTGCAGCGCCGGGTCGGTGAACAGCGTGCGCCAGTCCTCGCTGTTCGTGGCCGCTTGCGTGGCTGTCGGATATTGCGCGGCACTGGGTGAAACGGGCCGCTGATACTCGGGAATCAATGAACAGCCGCCCATCAGCACCGCGATGGACAGCAGGGAAAGTCGCAACGTCAACATCGAACTGCCTCATGCATAAAAGAGCGTTGTGCTCAGGCCCCGGCCATCCATTTCGCCAGACCATGACGGCCACTGACGCCGAGTTTGGCTGTGGCGCGTTTCAGGTACGTCTCGATCGAGCTGTTTTTGACCCGCAGCTTTTCCGCCATTTGCGGCACGGTGCCGCCGGTCAACAGGCCGAGGCAGACTTCTTTTTCGCGCACCGACAGGGCGATGTCGCTGATCGCCAGGCGCTCATCGAACACCTGGGCCAACGGTGCCTGATCCAGGTCGGCCAAGGGCTGACGAGGTTGTCTGGCGAGGATTTGCCGGCTGATCTGCGCGTGGTGTTCGATCAGCGGCAGCAGGGTGTCGGACAGACGCTTGAGAAACGATAGTTCGGGCAGGGAAAACACCCGCTGGGTGCTCGGTCGATAAAAGGAAATGACGCAGCGGCGATTGGATGTGCGCGACACCAGATTGCATTGATGGGCGCTGTGTTGCGGGTGACGAGGCTGGAGCGAGGCTTTCAGTTGAATCAGCAACGAGTCGTTCATCTCGATCATTTTCTGCAACAACGGATGATCGTCGGGGCTTTCCAGCGGATCGGCCGGTGCACAGGTCTGCGTCAGACCGGCGCTGCCCAACGGCTTGATATCGACCACGCTCGCCTGACGCTCATCCAGCGTCCACTCACTGAGATCCACTCGATTGACCGGCACCAGCGTGTCGACCAACTGGAACATGTTCGTGGCGAAATGATCATCGCCGGTGCTTGCAATCAGCTCTCCCAGTTGCCAGTAAAAATGCGGGTTTTCCATATTGCGAATACTGCCGGTCAGATTCATATCCTTCATCCCTGGTTCAGAGCCATCACTGAATCGTCTGCCGTCTCTGTAAAAGCCGCCCACGCAGTCATTTCTCCTTGAACATGATCTGGAGCGGGATTTAAGCCTATGGATTTGTCCTACGTCTGTAGGGGAAAACGGGGACACAAAGTGCCACTATTTCTGATTGTTGGCGCCGGGGTTCTGACGGTGTTGATCGCCGGCGTAACGGCGAGAGTGACTGTTCAGTCACGCTCAAGCCCCGGAAAACCGGGTGATGGTGAATTCTGATCGGCAGCGCTCGGGCAAATGGCGGCGCTGGTGTGTGGTTTTTTTCCTACAAGCTTTTCAGTATTTCCTCTGCGAACTTTTAGACAAAGCTTGCGATAAACACGCCCTCAACGTCAGACAGGCGCGTACCCGCGTCGTGGTTGTCCGGGTTTCAGGTGTCATGTCGGTGGCGGGGCCGATGCTTGAATACCGGCAAAATTTCATGAGAAGGATCTTATGCAGCCTACTTCTGCCAACGTGGCGGACGATCTGTCCGTGCCTGTCGAGACATTCCCGCTGACCGCCGCGCAACGGGATATCTGGCTGGACCAACTGAGCCGTGGAGATTCGCCGCTGTATAACATTGGCGGTTACGTCGAACTGACCGGGCCGCTGGATCCGGCATTGCTGCAATCGGCGCTCGAGTCTCTGGTGGCAGCAAATGATGCCTTGCGCATTGTTCTGCTCTGCGACGTTGGTCACGACGGGCTGCCGTTGCAAGGGTTTGCGCAGGCGCTGCCGGTGGCCATGCCGCTGCTTGATCTCAGCGGGCAACCCGATCCACAGGCGGCGGCCCGGACGCTGGTAGAAGCGCAGATGGCGCAGGCCTTTGTATTGAACGGGCACGCGTTGTTCCGCTTCAGCCTGATTCGCCTCGATCAGCATCGCCACTGGCTGGCGGCGCAGGCCCACCACTTGATCATCGATGGCTGGGCATTCGCGCTGCTGTTCAAGTCGGTCGGCGACTTCTATAGCGCGTTGTGCCGTGGCGAGCGCCTGCGTGTGGCAGCACCGTCCTATGTCGGCTTTATCGAAGATGACGCGCGTTACCACCAGTCACCCCGCTATGAACTCGATCAACGCTACTGGCTGGACAAGTACCGCAGTATTCCCGAACCGTTGTTGACCCCCCGTCATCGCGAACCCCTCGACGCTGAAGCGGCGCCTGCTCGCATCCACGTCGAGGCTTTTCCAGCCCTGTTGCACGAGCGCATGAAAAACACTGCGCGGCAACTGCGCGCCTCGGCCTTTCATGTCTTGCTGGCGACGCTGCACGTGTATTTCAGTCGCACTGCCCAGCGTGATGAGTGGGTCGTTGGCTTGCCGATTCTCAATCGCTCCGGTGCCCGTTTCAAAAGCACCTTGGGGTTGTTCACCCAGGTCAGTGCGATGCGCATGAGCTTTGGTCGAGCCTTGTCATTTGGCGAGTTGATCAAGGCCATCGGCGATGGTCTGAAGCAGGATTTTCGTCATCAACGCTACCCGCTGAGCGAGATGAACCGCGCGCTGGGCCTGTTGCGAGAAGACCGCTCGCAACTGTTCGAGCTGTCGGTGTCGTACGAGCAGGACGACCATGACTACCGTTACGGTGAGGCGTCGGGACACTCGGTCAAGGTCTCCAACCAGCACGAGGCAACTCCGCTGGCCATTCACCTGCGCAGCAACCGTTACCACGACAAGGCCTGGCTGCATCTGGTGTATTCCCCGGCCTATTTCACGGCAGACGAGATCGCGTCGTTGACCGGGCGCTTGTTGCTGATACTGGAGCAAGGCCTGGAATGTCCGGACCTGGCGATCGCCGATTTCAACCTCAATAGTGCGGCAGAACTCGCCCGGCTCGACGCTTGGAACGACACCCGAGTCAGTTATGCGCAAGACCCGATGATTCATCAGCGCTTCGCGTCGCGGGTGGCTGAACAGCCGGACGCAGTGGTTGCAACTTATCAGAACCGCACGCTGACCTATGCCGAACTGAACCAGCAAGCCAATGCGTTGGCCCATCATCTGCTGAGCCTCAGTGTACGGCCGGATGACCGGGTGGCGATCGTCGCGCGCAGGGGCCTGGAAACATTGGTCGGGCTGCTGGCAATTCTCAAGGCTGGCGCCGCTTATGTGCCGATTGACCCGGCGCATCCGCCCGAGCGCCTGCGTTATTTGCTCGGCGACAGCGCGCCGGTGGCGCTGCTGACGCAAAGTGATTTGCGTGATCGCTTGCCCGCCACGACGCTGCCGGTTATCGAAGTTGATCGGCGTGAATGGTCGCTCGACGACTTGAGCGATCCCGACGTTGCACAGTTGAGCGCGGCCAATCTCGCTTATGTGATTTACACCTCCGGCTCAACCGGGTTGCCCAAGGGCGTAATGGTTGAACATCGCACGCTGGGCAATCTGGTCGACTGGCATTGCGCGGCGTTCGGTCTCGGTCCGGGGCAGCATACGTCGAGCCTTGCCGGCTTCGGTTTTGACGCGATGGCATGGGAGGTCTGGCCGGCGTTGTGTGCCGGGGCAACGCTGCATTTGTCGCCCGCCAGCGAAGGCAGCGAAGACATCGACGCGCTGCTCGACTGGTGGCGTGCCCAGCCGCTGGACGTCAGCTTCCTGCCAACGCCGATTGCCGAATACGCCTTCAGCAAACAACTCGATCACCCGACCTTGCGCACCTTGTTGATCGGCGGTGATCGTCTGCGCCAGTTCAACCGCGCGCCGGGTTTTGCGGTGATCAACAACTACGGCCCGACCGAGGCCACGGTGGTCGCCACGTCGGGGTTGATCACACCGGGGCAGGCGTTGCACATCGGCAAACCCGTCAGCAATGCCACGACTTACCTGCTCGATGATCAACAGCGCCCGGTGCCGATCGGCATCATTGGCGAGTTGTATGTGGGCGGCGCCGGGGTGGCCCGGGGTTATCTGAATCGTCCGGACCTGACCGCCGAACGCTTCCTCGACGACCCGTTCAGTGTGCAGCCGGATGCGCGCATGTACCGCACCGGCGATCTCGCACGGTGGCGCGCCGACGGCAACCTTGAGTACATCGGTCGTAATGATGACCAGGTGAAGGTGCGCGGTGTGCGTGTCGAACTGGGCGAAATCGAGGCCGCTCTTGCCAGCCATGATGCGGTGCAGGAAGCGGTTGTGCTGGTGCGCGACGGCCAACTGTTGGCATGGTTCACCGAGCGTGAAGCGCTGGACATCCTGCAACTGCACGCACACCTGTCATCGCGTTTGCCAGCCGCCATGCTGCCGGCCGCCTACATTCAAATGGCGAGCTTGCCGCTGACGGCCAACGGCAAACTCGACCGTCAAGCCTTGCCCGCGCCGGGCCCGGAGGCGCTGGTCCGTCGTCAGTACGAGGCGCCGCAAGGTGACGTCGAAATCGCCCTGGCGCAGATCTGGGCCGAGGTCTTGCAGGTTGAACGGGTAGGGCGTCACGACCACTTCTTTGAGCTGGGCGGGCACTCGTTGTTGGCAGTGGGCCTGATCGAGCGTATGCGCCAGATCGGCATGAGCAGCGACGTTCGCGTGCTGTTCAGCCAGCCGACACTGGCGGCGCTGGCAGCGGCGGAGGGTAGTGGTCGTGAAGTCGAGGTGCCGGCCAACCGCATTGCCGCCGATTGCACGCAGATCACCCCTGAACTGCTGCCGCTGGTGCAGCTGGATCAGGCAATGATCGAGCGCATCGTCGCAACCGTGCCGGGTGGTGCCGCCAATGTGCAGGACATCTACCCGTTGGCGCCGTTGCAGGAAGGCATTCTTTATCACCACATCACCGCCGCGCAGGGCGATCCGTACCTGCTGCAATCACTGCTGGCGTTCGACAGCTTCGAGCGGGTCGAGGCCTTCGCTGCTGCACTGCGTCAGGTCATGGCGCGGCACGACATCCTGCGTACGGCGGTGGTTTGGGAAGGGCTGACGTCACCGGTTCAGGTCGTTTGGCGCGAGGCGATTCTGCCGATGCAGGAAGTCGAACTTGACCCTGCTGGCGGCGCGATCATCGATCAATTACATCAGCGCTTCGACGCGCGGCGTTATCGCCTCGACGTCAGTCAGGCACCGCTGCTGCGCCTGATATATGCCCGCGATCCCGCGCATAACCGGGTGGTCGGCATCTTGCTGTTCCATCACCTGGCGATGGATCACATCGCGCTGGAGGCGATGCGCGAAGAAATCCACGCCTGCCTGTCCGGGAGCGCCGAACCGCTGGCGGCACCGGTGCCATACCGCAACTATGTGGCGCAGACGCGATTGGGTGTCAGTGAACAAGAGCATGAAGCGTTTTTCCGGCAGATGCTCGGCGACATCGAAGAGCCGACCTTGCCGTTCGCTTTGCAGAATGTGCAGGGTGATGGCAGCAACATCGAAGAAGCCGAGCAAACCCTGGCGCCTGAGCTCTATCCGCGCCTGCAGCAGCAGGCACGTCTGGCCGGTGTGAGTGTCGCCAGCCTGATCCACCTCGCCTGGGCGCAAGTGCTGGCGGCGACTTGCGGCCAGCAAAGCGTGGTGTTCGGCACGGTGCTGATGGGCCGCATGCAGGGCGGCGCGGGTGCCGACCGGGCACTGGGAGTGTTTATCAACACCTTGCCGCTGCGGGTCGATGTCGGCGAGGGTGCGCGCGCTGCGGTGAAGTCCACCCATGCACGCCTGACCGCTTTGCTCGCTCATGAGCACGCCTCGTTGGCGCTGGCGCAACGTTGCAGTGGCGTCGCCGCGCCGGCGCCGTTGTTCAGTGCCTTGCTCAACTATCGGCACAGCGATGATGTCGAGCAAAAAGCCTCCCGGCAAACCTGGCAGGGCATCGAGACCCTGGCCAACGAGGAGCGCACCAATTACCCGTTTACCCTGAGCGTCGACGATCTCGGCACAGGCTTGCGTCTGACCACCCGAACCGTGTCGAGCATTGGCGCGCAGCGGATTGGCGGCTACGTGCAAGCGGCCATCAGCGGCTTGATCGAGGCGCTGGAAACCACGCCGCAACGACCGTTGAACAGTCTGCCGTTGTTGCCTCAAGAAGAACTGCAACGGCTGCTGATCGAGTGCAACGATACGGCAGTCGATTGCCCGATGGATCAGCCGCTGCAGGCGCTGTTCGAACAACAGGTGCAGCGCAAACCGGATGCCATCGCCGTGCAATTCGCCGAGCAATGCTTGACCTATCGCGAGCTGAACGAGCAGGCCAACCGCTTGGCCCATCATCTGCGTGGGCTGGGCGTGCAGCCGGATTCGCGGGTGGCGATCTGCGTCGAGCGCGGGCCGGAATTGGTGATCGGTCTGCTGGGCATTCTCAAGGCTGGCGGTGCTTATGTGCCGCTCGATCCGGATTATCCGCTGCAACGCCTCAACTACATGTTGCAGGACAGCGCGCCGGTTGCGCTGCTGGTGCACGCCGCGACGCGCGATCTGCTTGGCGAACCCGGCGTGCCGCTGATCGATCTCGACCTCGGTGCATGGCGGGATCATCCGCACGACAATCCGCAGGTGCCGGATCTCGGCGCGGCGAATCTGGCCTACATGATCTACACCTCAGGCTCCACCGGCACGCCGAAGGGCGTGATGATCGAGCACCGCAGCGCCTGCAACATGGTGCACTGGGGCTCGCAACTGGCGCCGCCCGGCGAACACGGGGCATTGCTGCAAAAGGCCCCGTACAGTTTCGACAGTTCGGTGTGGGAGATTTTCTGGCCGCTGTGCTCGGGCATGCGCCTGGTGCTGGCGCGTGCCGATGGCAACCGCGACTCGGCGTATGTCACGCAAGTGATCCGCGAGCAGAACATTACCGTGGTCAAGTTCGTGCCGGCGTTGTTGCAGCAGTTTATCGAGCAGGACGATGTCAGCCAGTGCACCAGCCTGACCGATGTGCTCAACGGTGGCGGCGAGTTGACCGTTGCGCTGGCCCGGCAAGTGCGCGAGCGCCTGCCGTGGGTGCGCCTGCACAACGTCTATGGGCCGACCGAAACCACGGTCGACAGCAGCGGCTGGACGCTGGAACCCGGCGAGCCGGTACCGCCGACACTGGTGCCGATCGGCAAGGCGCTGAGTAACACGCGACTGTATGTGCTCGATGACGGCGATCAACCGGTGCCGTTTGGCGTCAGCGGGCATTTGCACATTGGCGGGGTGGGCGTGGCGCGCGGCTATCTGGGTTTGCCACAACTGCAGGCCGAACGCTTTATCGACAGTCCGTTCGTGGCCGGTGATCGCTTGTATCGCACCGGTGATCTGGTGCGCTACGGCGCCGATGGCAACCTCGAATTCCTCGGTCGCAATGACTTCCAGGTCAAGCTGCGCGGGGTGCGCCTTGAGCTGGGCGAAATTGAAGCGCGCCTGCTGGAGCATCCGGCGATCCGTGAGGCAGTGGTGCTGGTGCGCGATGAGCGGCTGGTGGCTTATTACACCCTGCGTGCCGAGCTGACTGCGCCAACGCTTGAAGCATTGCGAGCGCATGTATTGGCGCAGTTACCGGAGTTCATGGTGCCCGGTGCCTATGTGATGCTGGCGGCGCTGCCCCTGACGCCCAACGACAAAATCGACCGCAAGGCATTACCGGAGCCGGGGGCGGAGGCACTGCTCAGCCGTCCTTACGAGGCACCCGAAGGTGACGTGGAAAATGCCTTGGCGCAGATCTGGGCGCAGGTGCTCAAGGTCGAGCAGGTCGGGCGCCACGACAACTTCTTCGAACTGGGCGGGCATTCGCTGCTGGCGGTCAGTCTGGTCGCGCGCATGCGTCTGGCCGGGCTGCACGTCGACGCGCGCACGCTGTTCAGCCAGCCGACCCTGGCCGCGCTGGCGGCCCAGACCTCGCGGCAGGCCACGCACGTCGAGATCGCCCAGACCACCATCCCGAGCCTCAACCGCAAACGCCGGCTCTGACGGCGACCACAATCCCTGTAGGAGTGAGCCTGCTCGCGATTGCGGTGGGTCAGTCACGAACATATTGCCTGACCTGACACCATCGCGAGCAGGCTCACTCCTACAGGGGAGGTTGTGTGGCCCCTGTCCGGTATGGCTTGTCCCCGCTTCCCATGTCAGACACCCACGCCCCGATGTTTTAGTTTTTCCAGGCTGCGCGCCGCGTGCACGGACTCGCTGCTGCGCGCTCCTTTTTTCCGTATTTACAGCAGGTTACCTCATGCATTTCAGCGAACTGATGGCTGCCATTTCCACCCATGCGATCCGCCTTCAACAGGAAGATGAAGACCTGGTCATTCTGGGCAGCGACGACGCGCTGGATGACGCGTTGTGGGAAAGCCTCGCGGCGCACAAGGCGCAACTGCTGGAGCTGGTCGCCCAACATGGCGGCGACTGGCTGAGCCCGGCCTTTCGCATCACCCCGGACATGCTGCCGCTGGTGAATCTGCAGCAGGATGCCCTCGACCGCATCATCGCCACGGTGCCGGGCGGGGCTGCCAACGTGCAGGACATTTATCCGCTGTCGGCGTTGCAGGAAGGCATGCTCTATCACCACCTCTCGGCCGCTGCCGGTGACCCTTACATCTCGCAGGCGCGCTTCGTGTTCGACAGCCAGCAACGGTTGGACGCCTTCGCCGATGCGCTGCGTTGGGTGGTCAAACGTCACGACATCCTGCGCACTTCGTTCGTCTGGGAATACCTCGACGAAGCGGTGCAAGTGGTCTGGCGCGAGGCGCCGCTGGTGTGTGAGGAAGTCAGCGTCGACCACGGCGCCGATGTGCTGACGCAACTGCTCGCACTTCACGACCCGCAGCACTTTCGTCTCGACATGCAGCAAGCGCCGTTGCTGCGCATGGTCTATGCGCAGGATCCTGCGCAGGGCCGTGTCGTTGCGCTGTTGCTGTTTCATCACATGATCATGGATCACGTGGCGCTGGATGTGCTGCGCCGGGAAGTTCAGGCCTGCCTGCTCGGGCAGACTGCGCAAGTGCCAGCGGCGGTGCCCTATCGCGATCACCTGGCCAAGGCACGCGGTGCCGGCAACGAGCAGGCGCAGGAAGCATTTTTCCGCGAAATGCTCGCCGACATTGACGAGCCGACACTGCCATGCGGCTTGCAGGATGTGCAGGGCGATGGCCACGCCATCGAAGAAGCCTCGCTGATGCTCGACAGCCGCTTGAGCCGGCAGTTGCGCGAGCAGGCGCGGCAGCTCGGCGTGAGCGTTGCGAGCCTGACGCATCTGGCGCTGGCACGTGTTTTGGGGCAGTTGTCCGGGCGCACGGCGGTGGTGTTCGGCACCGTGCTGCTGGGGCGGATGGACGCGGGCGAGGGCGGCGAGCAAGCGCTGGGCATGTTCATCAACACCTTGCCGCTGCGCGTTGATGTCGGCGAGCAAAGCGTGCGCGCCGGGGTCCTGGCGACCCATCGGCGGCTGACCGCGTTGCTGGCGCACGAGCAAGCCTCGCTGGCTTTGGCGCAACGCTGCAGCGCCGTCGCGGTGCCGACGCCGCTGTTCAGCGCGATTCTCAACTACCGGCACAGCGGCGTCGAAGAAGTCGCTGACGTGGTCGACATTGCCCCCGGTGTGCAGGTGCTCGGCGCGCGCGAGCGCACCAACTATCCGCTGACGATCAACATTGATGACCTCGGCGTGGACTTGCGCATCACCGCGCTGGCGGATGTCGCGCTCGGTGCCGAGCGCGTGGCGGCGTATCTGAGCACAGCGCTGGAAAGTCTGGCGACGGCCCTGCAGACCAGCACCGATGTGGCATTGCAAAACCTGGCAATTCTCCCGGCCAGCGAACGTGAACAACTGCTGCGCGGCGTCAATTCGCCGCTGGCGCAGTTCCCTGTCACCGCGCTGATCCATCAGCAATTCGAAGCCCACGCGCAGGCCCGACCTGACGCCACAGCACTGATTTTCAACGGGCAAACCCTCAGCTACGGCGAGCTCAACCGGTGCGCCAATCAGGTCGCTCATCATCTGTTGGCGCTGAACATTCGTCCCGATGACCGCGTGGCAATTTGCGTCGAGCGCGGCCCGCAAATGATCATCGGCCTGCTCGGTGTGCTCAAGGCAGGCGCCGGTTACGTGCCGATCGATCCGGCCTATCCGCTCGACAGAATCAGCCTCACCTTGCAGGACAGCGCCCCGGCAGCGGTGCTGATGCAGGCGGCGACCCACGATCGCGTGGCCGCTCTCGAGGTGCCGCAGATCGACCTCGACAGCGCTCACCTCAAGGCCGAACTCGACAGCAATCCGCAGATCCCCGAGCTGACACCGACGCATCTGGCGTACGTGATCTACACCTCCGGTTCCACCGGTCTACCCAAAGGCGTGATGGTCGAGCACCGCAACTTGGCGCGGCTGTTTTCTGCCACCCATGACTGGTTCCAGTTCAACCAGCAAGACATCGGGGTGCTGTTCCATTCTTTCGCGTTCGACTTCTCGGTCTGGGAAATCTGGGCCGCGCTGGCGTTCGGCGGGCAATTGCTGCTGGTCCCGCAAGCCGTGAGCCGCTCGCCGGACGACTGCTATGCACTGCTCTGCGAAACCGGTGTGACCGTGCTCAACCAGACGCCGAGCGCGTTCCGCCAATTGATCGCCGCACAGGGCCGCAGCACCTTGCAGCACTCCTTGCGGGAAGTGGTTTTCGGCGGCGAAGCGCTGGAGCCGGGCTTGCTCAAACCGTGGTATGCGCGGGTCGGCAATGCCGGCACGCGGCTGGTCAACATGTACGGCATCACCGAAACCACGGTGCACGTGACGTATCGGCCGTTGCAGGCCGCCGACGCGCAGTTGCTGGGCGTCAGCCCGATTGGCGTGCGCATTCCCGACCTGCAACTGTATGTCCTCGATGCTCAGCGTGAACCGGTCCCGGTCGGTGTGATTGGCGAGTTGTACGTCGGCGGCGCCGGCGTGGCGCGCGGTTATCTGCATCGCGAAGCGCTGACGGCCGAACGTTTTATCAATGATCCGTTTGGCGCAAACGCCGAGGCGCGTTTGTATAAAACCGGCGACCTTGCGCGTTGGGCGGCGGACGGCAGCCTCGAATACCTCGGTCGCAATGACGATCAGGTGAAAATTCGCGGCTTCCGTATTGAGCTGGGCGAGATCGAGGCGCGGCTGTCTACTTGCGAAGGCGTGCGCGAAGCTGTGGTGATTGCTCGCGAAGACAGCCCCGGTGACCAGCGTCTGGTCGCTTACTGGCTGGCCGACGCCGGTGCCGCGCCGGATGTGGCGCAATTGCGTGATCATTTGCTGACGGTGCTGGCTGACTACATGGTGCCGAGCGCCTTCGTGCGTCTGGACGCTTTGCCGCTGACCACCCATGGCAAACTCGACCGCAAAGCCTTGCCGGCACCGGGCAGCGAAGCGTTTGCCCGACGGGGTTTCGAGGCGCCGGTCGGTGCGGTGGAACATCTGATTGCCGGGCTCTGGCGGGATTTGTTGGACGTCGAGCAGGTCGGTCGCCATGACAACTTCTTCGAACTCGGCGGTCATTCGTTGTTAGCGGTGAAGCTGATCGAACGCATGCGCCAACAGGATCTGCACTGTGATGTGCGCGTGCTGTTCGGTCAGCCGAGCGTGGCCGCGCTGGCGGCAACCTTGAGCAACGAGCGTGTGATTGTCGTTCCAGACAATCTGATCGAGCCAGGTTGCACGCGCATTACCCCGGCCATGTTGCCGCTGGCCAATCTCGATCACGCTGCGATCGACCGTGTCGTTGCAACTGTGCCGGGTGGCATCGCCAATGTGCAGGACATCTACGGGTTGGCGCCGCTGCAGGCGGGGATTCTCTATCACCATCTGGCGACGAGCGCTGGCGATCCGTATGTGTTGCAGGCGCAATTTGCCTTCGAGGGGCTGGCGCAGATCAAAACCTTCGTCCGCGCCTTGAACGGCGTGATCGCGCGGCATGACATTCTGCGCACCGGCATCTTCTGGGAGGGTCTTGAAGAAGCGGTGCAAGTGGTCTGCCGTGAGGCAACACTGGCGCTGGAACGCGTCGATGCCGACGAACTTGACGGCGATGTGCTCGAGCAGATGCAGGCGCGTTTCGATCCACGCCACTATCGCCTGGACCTCAATCGCGCACCGCTGATGCGCTTTGTCTACACCGAAGATCAGCCGCACAACCGTTGGATCGGCATTCTCCTGATGCACCATATCGTCCTCGATCACACCGCTCTGGAAGTGCTGGTTGCGGAAATGAACGACGTCATGCTCGGCCATAGCGTCGATCTGCCGCCGCCGGTGCAGTATCGTAACTTTGTCGCACAGGCGCGGCTCGGCGCCGATGATCAGGCCCACGAAGCGTTCTTCCGCGAGATGCTCGCCGACATCGACGAACCGACCGTGGCCTTCGGTTTGCAGGACGTGCACGGCGACGGCAGCGACATTCTCGACAGTCATGCGGAGCTGGACGTCGGCCTCGGCCAACGCCTGCGCGAGCAGGCGCGGCGGTTGGGTGTCAGCGTGGCCAGTCTGGTGCATCAGGCCTGGGCTCAGGTATTGGCGCAGGTGTCCGGTCAGCAAGACGTAGTGTTCGGCACGGTATTGCTCGGACGCATGCAAGGCGGCGAGGGCGCTGATCGGGCGTTGGGCATGTTCATCAACACCTTGCCGCTGCGCGTCAGTGTCGGGGCAGATTCGGTAGAAAGCGGCGTGCGTGCCACCCATGCGCGCCTGGCGCAGTTGCTCGGCCACGAACAAGCCTCGCTGGCGCTGGCCCAGCGTTGCAGCGGTGTCGCCGGTTCGCAGGCGCTGTTCAGCACCTTGCTTAACTACCGCCACAGTGCACCCGAGTCGGCCGCTGTCACGTGGGACGGCGTGCAGATTCTCAGCTCCCGCGAGCGCAGTAACTATCCGTTGGTGGTCAGCGTCGACGACCTCGGCGAAGGTTTCCGCTTGATCGTGCAAGCCGTGCCGCAGGTGGATGGCGCGCGGGTCTGCGACTTCTTGCAAACCGCGTTGCACAGCCTGGTCACGGCGCTCGAGTACACGCCGACCGCGCCGTTGCAGCAGCTATCGATCGTGTCGCCGGGCGAGCGGCAGCGTGTGCTGGTTGGTTTCAACATCAGCGGTCGTGAATACCCGTCCGCGCAGACAGTGCCGCGGCTCTTTGAAGCGCAAGTCTTGGCGCATCCCGAAGCATTGGCGGTGGTGCAGGGTGAGCAACAGTTCAGCTACCGCGAACTGAATCAGCGCGCCAATCGTCTCGCTCATCACTTGATTGGCCTCGGCGTGCAAACCGATGACCGCGTCGCGCTGTGCCTGCGTCGCGGCCCGAACATGCTTGTTGGAATGCTGGCGATTCTCAAGGCCGGCGCCGGTTATGTGCCGATTGATCCTGAATACCCGGCTGAACGCATCGCCTACCTGTTGCAGGACAGCGATCCGATCGCGGTGCTGGCGCAGGCCTCGACGCGCGACCTGCTTGGCGCTGTCCCCGTGATTGATCTGGGCACCAACGACTGGCGGCACTTGCCTGACCACAATCCGCAACTGCCGAAGTTGACCCCGGCGAATCTGGCCTACGTGATCTACACCTCGGGCTCTACCGGGCAGCCGAAAGGCGTGATGGTCGAGCACCGCACTCTGGAAAACCTCGTGCACTGGCACGCTGAAGCTTTCGATCTGCACGCCGGCAGCCACACCGCCAGCGTCGCCGGTTGCGGTTTCGATGCCATGGCCTGGGAAGTCTGGCCCGCGCTGTGCGTCGGCGCGACCGTGCACCTGCCACCGCCCGTGATCAGCAATGAACACCTCGATGAACTGCTTGAGTGGTGGCGCGCGCAGCCGTTGCAGGTGAGCTTTCTGCCGACCCCGGTCGCCGAATACGCATTCAGCCGTGAACTGGGCCATCCGACCTTGCGCACGCTGCTGATCGGTGGCGACAAGTTGCGCCAGTTCCCGCGTGATCAGACGTTCGATGTGATCAACAACTACGGCCCGACCGAAGCCACGGTGGTGGCGACGTCCGGGCGCATCGAGCCCGGGCGGGTTTTGCACATTGGCCGGCCGATTGCCAATGCCAAGGTCTATCTGCTGGACCGCCAGCAACAACCGGTGCCGACCGGTGTGCAGGGCGAGTTGTATGTCGGTGGCGCCGGGGTCGCACGCGGCTATCTGAATCGCCCGGAACTGACCGCTGAACAATTCCTCGACGACCCGTTCAGCGACGAGCCGCACGCGCGCATGTACCGCACCGGCGACCTCGCGCGCTGGCTGGCCGACGGCAATATCGAATACCTGGGACGAAACGACGATCAGGTGAAACTGCGCGGTGTACGCATTGAACTCGGCGAAATCGAAGCGGCGTTGAGCGCTCATGACGCGGTCCGCGAATGCGTGGTACTGGTGCGCGACGGGCGTCTGGTTGCGTGGTTCACTGACATCGAGCAGGTCGAGATCGGCGACTTGCACCGCCATCTGCAAGCGCGACTGCCGGACACTTTGGTGCCGGCCGCCTATGTGCGACTGGACAGCCTGCCGCTGACGGCTCACGGCAAACTCGACCGCAGGGCCTTGCCCGAGCCGGATCAGGACGCGTGGCTCAGCCGTGCATATGAAGCGCCGCAAGGCCCGGTCGAGATCACGTTGGCGCAGATCTGGGCCGACGTACTCAACATCGAACAGATCGGCCGCCACGACAACTTCTTCGAACTCGGCGGCCATTCGCTGTTGGCGGTGAGCCTGATCGAACGCATGCGTCAGTCCGGTTTGAACGCCGATGTACGGGTGCTGTTCAACCAGCCGAACCTGGCCGCCTTGGCGCGGGCCTTGGGCAGTGGCCGGGAAATCGCAGTGCCGGCCAATCTGATTGCGGCCGATTGCACGCACATCACCCCGGACATGCTGACCCTGACCACGCTGGATCAGGCCAGTATCGATCGTATCGTCGCCACGGTGCCGGGCGGTGCTGCGAATGTGCAGGATATCTATCCGCTGGCACCGCTGCAGGAAGGCATCCTTTATCACCATCTGAGCGCCGAGCAGGGCGATCCGTACCTGCTGCAATCACGTCTGGCCTTCGACAGCCTCGAGCGTTTACAAACCTTCGCCACGCATTTGCAGCAGGTTATCGCGCGTCACGACATTCTGCGCACCAGCGTGGTTTGGGAAGGCTTGCCCAACCCACAGCAAGTGGTCTGGCGGCAGGCGCAGATGGTCGTGCAGCCAGTGCCGCTTGATGCGCAGGACGGCGACATCCTCGAACAGTTGCACGCGCGTTTCGATGCCCGGCATTTCCGCCTCGACTTGAATCAGGCACCGCTGATCCGCATGGTCTACGCCGAGGATCCGGCGCAACAGCAAGTCGTCGCCATCGTGCTGTTCCATCACTCGATTCTCGACCACACCGCCATGGACGTGATCGGCCGGGAAATGCATGCGTTGATGTTCGACCAGCTCGACACGCTGGCGCCGCCGATGCCGTACCGCAATTATGTGGCGCAGGCGCGCTTGGGCGCCGATGCGCAGGAACATGAAGCGTTCTTCCGCGAGATGCTTGGCGATATCGACGAGCCGACCTTGCCCTTCGGTCTGCAGGATGTTCAGGGCGACGGACGTGGCATCGAAGAAGCGCTGCAAGCGGTCGATGCCGCGCTCAATCTGCGCCTGCGTGAACAGGCGCGGCAGTTGGGTGTCAGCCCGGCGAGCCTGATGCACATGGCCTGGGCGCAGGTGCTGGGCGTAGTCTCCGGGCGCCGCGATGTGGTGTTCGGCACTGTGTTGATGGGGCGGATGCAGGGTGGCGAGGGCGCCGATCGCACGCTGGGGGTGTTCATCAATACCTTGCCGCTGCGCGTCGATCTCGCTGAAAGCGTGCGCGCCGGGGTGAAGTCCACCCATGCGCGGCTGACGGCGCTGCTCGGCCACGAACACGCGTCACTGGCGCTGGCCCAACGGTGCAGTGCCATGACCGGTTCGGCGCCGCTGTTCAGCGCGTTGCTCAACTATCGCCACAGTGCCGCCGAGCAGCAGCCGCATGACGGCCAGGGTATCTGGCAGGGCGTGCGCATGCTGGGCGGCGAGGAACGCAGCAATTATCCGCTGACCTTGTCGGTGGATGATCTGGGCGAAGGTTTTGTCCTCGACGTGCTGGCGGTCGCCGAGATCGGTGCGCAACGGATTTGCAGTTACATGCACACCGCACTGGAACATCTGGTGACCGCACTGGAACAGGCACCGCAACGTCCGCTCAACCGTTTGCCGGTGCTTTCGGTGGCGGAATACGAGCGCTTGCTGGTCGACTTCAACCAGCACTCAGCGGCCTATCCGCGTGGCGCAACGATTCAGCGGTTGGTCGAGGCGCAGGCCGAGCAACAGCCGGACGCACTGGCGGTGGTTCAAGGCGCGCAGCAACTGACTTACGCTCAACTCAATCAGCGCGCCAACCGCCTGGCCCATCACTTGCTCGGGCTCGGCGTGCAGCCCGATGACCGCATCGCTGTGTGCCTGCGCCGTAGCCCGGACATGCTTGTGGCGTTGCTGGCGATCCTCAAGGCCGGCGCCGGTTATGTGCCGGTCGATCCGGCGTACCCGGCGGAACGCATCGCTTATCTGTTGCAGGACAGCGCGCCGATGGTGGTGCTGGCGCAGGCTGCGACGGCTGACTTGCTCGGAAACGTGCCGCTGATCGATCTGGACAATCCCGCTTGGCTACAACTGTCCGACAGCAATCCGCAACTCCCGGCGTTGACCCCGGCGCATCTGGCCTACGTGATCTACACCTCCGGCTCTACCGGCCAGCCAAAAGGCGTGATGGTCGAACACGCAACGCTGGAAAACCTTGTGCACTGGCATTGCGAGGCCTTCGACCTGCGCGCCGGCAGCCACACCTCGAGCGTCGCCGGCTTCGGTTTCGACGCCATGGCGTGGGAAGTCTGGCCGGCGCTGTGTATCGGCGCGACCCTGCACCTGCCGCCGCAAACGGTGAGCAACGAGCACCTCGATGGGTTGTTGGAATGGTGGCGCGCGCAGCCGTTGCAAGTGAGTTTCCTGCCGACGCCAGTCGCCGAATATGTGTTCAGTCGCGATCTCGGCCACCCGACCTTGCGCACGCTGTTGATCGGTGGCGATAAATTGCGTCAGTTCCCCCGCGAGCAGACCTTCGCGGTAATCAATAACTATGGCCCGACCGAAGCCACGGTGGTTGCCACCTCCGGCGCGGTCGAAGCCGGGCAGGTGCTGCACATCGGTCGGCCGATGACCAACGCGAAGATTTACCTGCTCGACGACCAGCAGCGCCCCGTCCCGGTCGGCGTCGCTGGTGAGTTGTATGTCGGCGGCGCCGGTGTGGCGCGCGGGTATCTGCATCGCCCCGAACTGACTGCCGAACGCTTCCTCGACGACCCGTTCAGTGACGAACCGCAGGCGCGCATGTACCGCACCGGCGATCTCGCGCGCTGGTTGGCTGACGGCACAATCGAGTATCTGGGGCGCAATGATGATCAGGTCAAACTGCGCGGCGTACGCATCGAGCTGGGTGAAATCGAAGCGGCGTTGAGCGGTCACGCGGCCGTGCAGGATTGCGTGGTGCTGGTGCGCGACGGCCAGTTGCTGGCGTGGTTTACCGAACGCCTGAACGTCGACATCGAGGATTTGCGCCGTCATCTGCAAGCGCAGTTGCCGCAAGCCTTGGTGCCGGCCGCTTACGTGCGCCTGCCAGCACTGCCGCTGACCGCCAACGGCAAACTCGACCGCAAGGCATTGCCGGAGCCGGATCAAACGGCGTGGCTGAGCCGCGAATATGCCGCGCCACAGGGTTCGGTGGAAATTGCGTTGGCGCAGATCTGGTCGGACGTCTTGAACGTTGAACAGGTCGGCCGTCACGATAACTTCTTCGAATTGGGCGGGCATTCGTTGCTGGCGGTGACGCTGATCGAACGCATGCGTCAGGTCGATCTGAGCACCGACGTGCGCGTGCTGTTCAGCCAGCCGACCCTGGCCGCACTGGCGGCAGCGGTGGGCAGTGGGCGCGAGGTTGCAGTGCCGGAGAATCTGATTCCCGCCGATTGCACACAGATCACCGCCGACATGCTGACACTGGTGCAACTGGATCAGGCCAGTATTGAGCGCATTGTCGCCACGGTGCCGGGCGGCGCGGCCAATGTGCAGGATATTTATCCGCTGGCGCCGTTGCAGGAAGGGATTCTGTATCACCATCTCAGCGCCGTGAAAGGCGATCCGTACCTGCTGCAATCGTGTCTGGCATTCGACAGTCTCGAGCGTTTCCAGGCGTTCGCTGCCGCGCTGCGCCAAGTCATGGCGCGCCACGACATCCTGCGCACTTCGATAGTCTGGCAAGGCCTTGCGGCGCCGGTGCAAGTGGTCTGGCGGCAGGCGGAGTTGCCGGTACAAGCTGTGGCGCTGGAACCTGCGCAGGGCGAAGCCATCGATCAGTTGCGTGCACGCTTTGATGCGCGACATTGCCGTCTGGAACTTGATCAGGCACCGCTGCTGCGTCTGGTGTACGCCCTTGATCCGGACCATCAGCGCGTGGTTGCCATGCTGTTGTTCCACCACATCGCCATGGACCACACCGCGCTGGCGGTGGTCAGCGAAGAAATGCAGGCGATTTTGCGCGGCGATGAACGATTGCCGGTAGAGGCTGTGCCGTACCGCAATTATGTCGCGCAAACCCGCCTTGGCGTCAGCGAGCAAGAGCACGAAGTGTTCTTCCGCGAAATGCTCGGCGACATCGACGAACCGACGCTGCCGTTCGGTTTGCAGGATGTGCACGGCGACGGCAATGACATCGAGGAAGTCTGCCAGGCGCTGCCCGCCTTGGTGGCGCAGCGTTTGCGCAGTCAGGCACGCTTGCTCGGCGTCAGCGTCGCCAGCCTGTTCCACCTCGCTTGGGCACAGGTGCTGGCGGCAACGTCCGCGCAGGAACGCGTGGTCTTCGGCACCGTGTTACTCGGGCGCATGCAGGGCGGTGCGGGCGCGGATCGCGGGTTGGGCATGTTCATCAACACCTTGCCATTGCGCGTGGATGTCGATGAAACCGACGTGCGCGCCGGGGTCAAGGCAACCCATGCGCGGCTCAGTGCGTTGTTGGCTCACGAACATGCTTCGCTGGCGCTGGCCCAGCGTTGCAGCGGTGTCGCGGCGCCGTCGCCACTGTTCAGCGCGATGCTCAACTATCGGCATAGCGACAGTGAAGCCCGACAAATAGACAAACGTGAGGCTTGGCAGGGCATCGAATCCCTTGCCGGCGAGGAACGCACCAATTACCCGTTGACCCTCAACGTCGATGATCTGGGCAGCGGTTTTGAACTGACCGTGATGACCCCGTCGCGCATTGGTGCGGCACGCCTCGGCCAGTACATGGAGAACGCGCTGACCGCGCTGGTTGAAGCCTTGGAGCACACCCCACAGCAAGCGTTGAATCGCCTGACGGTGTTGTCGGACGAAGAGCGGCAGGCGTTGCTGTTCGGCCTCAACGACACCGCCGTCGATTACGATTTGCAGCAGACGCTGCACGGCTTGTTCGAAGCGCAGGTGCGGCGTACGCCACAGGCTGTCGCCGTCGTCGCCGGCGAACAGGCATTGAGCTACACACAGTTGAACGAGCGCGCCAACCGCTTGGCCGGGCATTTGATCAGCCTTGGCGTGCAAGTGGATTCGCGGGTGGCGATCTGCGTCGAACGCAGTCTGGAAATGGTCATCGGTCTGCTGGCGATCAACAAGGCCGGCGCCGCTTATGTGCCGCTCGACCCGGCCTATCCGCCGGAGCGCTTGGCCTACATGCTCGAGGACAGCGCGCCGGCCGTGGTGCTGGTGCACGGGGCGACCCGCGCGCTATTGGGAGAGCTCTCGGCACCGGTAATCGACCTCGACCAGAACACCTGGCAATCCCTGTCTGCCGACAATCCGCAAGTCCCGGCGCTGACGCCACAGCACAGCGCTTACGTGATCTACACCTCCGGCTCCACCGGCCAACCGAAAGGCGTGGTCAACGAACACGCAGGTGTGGTCAACCGCTTGCTGTGGATGCAGGACGCCTATCGCCTGACCGCTGCCGATTCGGTATTGCAGAAAACCCCATTCAGTTTTGACGTCTCGGTGTGGGAGTTCTTCTGGCCGCTGATGACCGGCGCGCGACTGGTCATGGCGCGGCCAGACGGGCATAAGGACCCGCAATACCTGAGTGAAGTGATCAAGCGCGAGCACATCACCACGTTGCACTTTGTGCCGTCGATGCTCGACGTGTTCCTCGCCAACAGCGACACCACTCGCTGCGACAGCCTGCGTCAGGTGATGTGCAGCGGCGAGGCGTTGCCGGGCAGTCTGGTGCGGCGTTTCAAACTGCAATTGCCGGGCAGTGGTTTGCACAACCTGTACGGTCCGACTGAAGCCGCCGTCGATGTCACCGCGTGGGATTGCGCCGGGCCTGTCGAGCAGGTTCCGGACAACACGCCGATCGGCAAACCGATCGCCAACACTCGGATGTACATCCTCGATGCGCAACAGCAACCGGTGCCGCAAGGCGTGGTCGGCGAGTTGTACATCGCTGGCGTGCAGGTAGCGCGCGGGTATCTGAACCGACCTGAGCTGAGTGCCGAGCGCTTCCTCAACGATCCGTTCCAGCCTGGCGGGCGCATGTACCGTACCGGTGACGTCGCGCGCTATCTGGCGGACGGCAACATCGAATACCTGGGGCGCAACGATGATCAGGTGAAGATTCGCGGTCTGCGCATTGAACTGGGCGAAATTCAGGCGCGCCTGACCCAGATCGAAGGTGTGCAGGAGGCCGTGGTGGTGGCCCGTGAAGACGTGCCGGGCGACAAACGTCTGGTCGCGTATTACACCGGTGAACGCCTGGAAATCGACGTGCTGCGCAGTCATTTGCTCGAACACTTGCCGGACTACATGGTGCCCGCCGTGTTCGTGCATCTCGCCGCGTTGCCGCTAAGCCCCAACGGCAAACTCGACCGCAAGGCGTTGCCGGCGCCGGATCAGCAATCGCTGAAAACCCGTGAATACGAAGCCCCGGTCGGCGACGTCGAAATCACCCTGGCACGGCTCTGGGCCGAACTGCTCAACGTTGAGCGGGTAGGGCGTCACGATCACTTTTTTGAGCTGGGGGGGCACTCGCTGCTGGCGGTCAGTCTGATCGGCCGGTTGCGTCAGGAAGGCATGGAAGCCGATGTCAGGTCGCTGTTCGAACAGCCGACCCTGGCCGGCTACGCCGCAATTACCGAAAGAATGGAGATCGTCCTGTGAACGTGATCGAACTGTTGGCCACATTGAAGGCTAAAGACATCCAACTGGCGGTCACCGATGATCAGCTGCGGGTGAACGGCAACAAGCAGGCCTTGAGCGATCCGGCATTGCTGGCGCTGTTGCGCGAACATAAACCGGCGCTGATCGAACTGATCAAGGCCGGGCAATACTCGGCCACCAAGGCCGGTCAGGTCGAAGTGCCGGCCAACGGCATCGCGGCCGACGCCACGCAGATCACCCCGTCGATGCTGACCCTGGTCGAGCTGGATCAGGCCAGCATCGACCACCTCGTGGCGCAAGTGCCCGGCGGCGCGGCGAATGTGCAGGACATCTACCCGCTCGCGCCGTTGCAGGAAGGCATTCTTTACCACCACGTCAGTGCTGGTGAAGGCGATCCGTATGTCATGCAGTCGCAATTCTCCTTCGCCAGCCGCGAACGTTTTCAGGCGTTCGCGCAAGCGTTGCAAACGGTGATCGATCGCCATGACATTCTGCGCACTTCGGTGCACTGGCAAGGCCTGGACGCACCCGTGCAAGTGGTCTGGCGCCGCGCCGAGCTGCCCGTGGAAGAAGTCGTGGTGCCTGACGCTGACAGCGATGTGCTGGCGTACCTGCACGAACGGTTCGACGCCCGACACTTTCGCCTCGACGTCAGCCGCGCGCCGCTCATGCGCCTGGCCCATGCCTGGGATGACGCCGGGCAACAGGTGATTGCGACGTTGCTGTTCCATCACATGGCCCTCGACCACTCGGCCCTCGATGTGGTGCGGCATGAAATGCGCGCCTGCCTCAGCGGGCAGCGCGAGTTGTTGGGGCGGCCGGTGCCGTTCCGCAATTACGTGGCGCAGGCGCGTCTGGGTGTCAGCGAAGCCGAGCACGAGGCGTTTTTCCGCGACATGCTCGGCGACATCGACGAGCCGACGTTGCCGTACGGCTTACAAGACGTGCAGGGTGACGGCAGCGAGATTGTTGAATTGAGCCAGCCGATCGAGCCGCTGCTGGGCCAGCGCTTGCGTGCTCAGGCACGCCAGCTCGGGGTGAGTGCCGCGAGCCTGTTTCACCTCGGCTGGGCGCAGGTGCTGGCGGCGTTGACCGGCAAGCAGCAGGTGGTGTTCGGCACAGTGCTGATGGGGCGCATGCAGGGCGCCGAAGCCATTGACCGCGCGCTGGGGATCTTCATCAACACCTTGCCGTTGCGGGTGAATGTCGACAGCGCCGACGTGCGTGCCGCCGTCAACGCGACCCATGCGCGGCTGACCTCGCTGATGCGCCATGAATACGCGCCGCTGGCCTTGGCCCAGCGCTGCAGCAACGTGGTCGCGCCGACACCGCTGTTCAGCACACTGCTCAACTATCGCCACAGCCACAACGTCAGCACGGCCAGCGCTGAAACACTCGCAGCGTGGGAGGGCATTGCCACCCTGCACTCCGAGGAGCGCACCAACTATCCGCTGACCCTGAGCGTCGATGACCTCGGCGACGCGTTCAGTCTGACGTTGCTGGCGAGCACGCAAATCGACCCGCAGCGTATCTGCGCCTACATGCACTGCGCGCTGGAAAGTCTGCTGCTGGCACTGGAGCAGGCGCCGCAAACACCGGTCAATCAACTGCCGGTTCTGCCGGCCGCGGAGCTTGAGCAACTGCTGGTCGGCTTCAACGCTACGCAAATGAGTTTCCCGCCGGCCCAGACCCTTCAGCAACGCTTTGAAGCCCAGGTTGCCGAGCGGCCGGAAGCGCTGGCAGCAGTGTTTGCCGACGCACAATTGACCTACGCCGAGTTGAACCGTCACGCCAATGCCCTGGCGCATCATCTGATCGAGCGCGGGGTAAAACCCGACGACCGCGTGGCCATTGTCGCCCGCCGGGGTCTCGATACGCTGATCGGGCTGGTCGCGATTCTCAAGGCCGGTGCCGGTTACGTGCCTGTCGATCCGGCCCACCCGGCCGAGCGCTTGAACTATCTGCTCGGCGACAGCGCGCCGGTCGTCATCCTCACCCAAACCGATCTGCGTGAGCGCTTGCCGGCGCTGGACGTGCCGGTGATCGACCTCGACCGCTGCACCTGGCCACTGACCTGCACGCTCGACCCGCACGTGCCGGGCCTGACCGCCTCACATCTCGCGTATGTGATCTACACCTCCGGCTCCACCGGCCTGCCCAAAGGTGTGATGGTCGAGCATCACACCTTGAACAACCTGGTCGATTGGCACTGCACGGCCTTCGACCTGTGCGCCGGTCGCCACACTTCAAGCCTCGCCGGTTTCGGTTTCGACGCGATGGCTTGGGAAGTCTGGCCGGCGCTGTGCGCAGGTGCGACGCTGCACTTGGCGCCGACCCACAATGGCAATGAAGACATCGACGCGCTATTGGCGTGGTGGCAGGCGCAACCGCTGGACGTGAGCTTTCTGCCGACGCCAGTGGCCGAATACGCCTTCAGCCAGCACCTCGAACACCCGACCTTGCGCACGCTGCTGATCGGCGGCGACCGCTTGCGCCAGTTCAATCGCAACCAGCATTTTGACGTGATCAACAACTATGGCCCGACCGAGGCCACGGTGGTCGCGACCTCGGGACGGGTCGACAGCAGCGACGCGTTGCACATCGGTCAACCGGTGAGCAACGCCACGGTGTACCTGCTCGATGAGCAGCAACGCCCGGTGCCGATGGGCGTGGCGGGCGAACTGTATGTCGGCGGTGCCGGTGTCGCCCGTGGTTACCTCAATCGAGCGGAAATGACCGCCGAGCGCTTTCTGCGTGACCCGTTCAGCCGCTTGCCGGACGCGCGCATGTACCGCACCGGTGACCTTGCGCGCTGGCGCGAGGACGGCACCCTCGAATACCTGGGACGCAACGACGACCAGGTGAAAATCCGTGGCGTGCGCATTGAGTTGGGGGAAATCGAAACCTGCCTCAATCAGTTGCCGGGGATTCAGGAAGCCGTGCTCTTGGCCCGCGAAGATCAGCCCGGTCAGCCACGACTGGTGGCGTATTTCACCGAGCAGGCGCAGGTAGAAGCACTGCCGGTCGGCGAGTTGCGTGCGCAATTGTTAAGCCGATTGCCGGAGTACATGGTGCCGGTGGCCTTCGTCAAACTCGCCGCGTTGCCGTTGACCGCCAATGGCAAGGTCGACCGCAAAGCCTTGCCGGCGCCGGAGCTGTCGGCGTTGTTCACCCGCGAATACGCGGCGCCCGAAGGCGAGGTGGAAACCGCGCTGGCGCAGATCTGGGCCGATGTGCTGCAGGTCGAGCGGGTCGGTCGTCAGGATCACTTTTTCGAACTCGGCGGTCATTCGCTGCTGGCGATGCGCATGGTCTCGCAAGTGCGCCAACGACTCGGCGTCGAACTGGCACTGGCTGAGCTGTTTGCCAACGCCGAACTGGCGGCGGTCGCTGCGGTACTGAGCGAGGCGGGGCGCTGCACGCAGCCAGAGATTGTGCCGGTGCCGCGTGACGGCGCCTTGCCGCTGTCGTTCGCCCAGCAACGCCTGTGGTTTCTGGCGCAAATGGAAGGTGCCAACACCGCGTACAACATTCCTGTGGCCCTGCGTTTGCGTGGCCGCCTCGACGACGCTGCGCTCCAGCGTGCACTGGCGCGGATCGTTGCCCGCCATGAAACCCTGCGCAGCCGTTTCGCCCAGTACAACGACGACGCGCAAGTGCTGATCGCCCCGGTCGACAGCGGTCTGTTGCTGCGCCTCGAAGACTTGCGCCAACACCCGCAACCCGAGCAAGCCTTGCAGGCGCTGATTCAGGGCGAAGCCTCAGGGCCGTTCGATTTTCAGGACGATGCGCTGATTCGCGGTCGGTTGGTGCGTCTGGCCAACGATCATCACGTGCTGTTGCTGACGATGCACCACATCATTTCTGATGGTTGGTCGATGGGCGTTTTGACCCGCGAACTGATGGCGCTGTATCAGGCGTTCAGCCAGGGTCAGGCGGATCCGCTGCCGCCGCTGACGCTGCAATACACCGATTACGCGGTGTGGCAGCGGCGTTGGCTCAGCGGTGAGGTGTTGCAGCGTCAGAGTGAGTTCTGGCGGCAGAACCTCGCGGGGGCACCGGCGCTGTTGCTGTTGCCGACCGATCGCGTGCGGCCGGCGCAGCAGGACTATGCCGGCAGCAGTGTCGACGTGGTGCTCGATGAACGTTTGAGTGCCGGCCTCAGGGCGCTGGGCCAGCGCCATGGCGTGACGCTGTACATGACGCTGATGAGCGCTTGGGCCATGCTGCTCAGTCGTTTGTCCGGTCAGTCTGAGGTGGTGATCGGCTCGCCCGTGGCCAACCGCACCCGCGCCGAGATCGAAGGTTTGATCGGCATGTTCGTCAACACCCTGGCCTTGCGCATCGACACCTCGGGCGAACTCAGCGTCGAAGCGCTGCTGGCCCGAGTCAAGGCGCTGACGCTGGCGGTGCAGGCGCATCAGGATCTGCCGTTCGAGCAAGTGGTGGAAATCACCCGACCATTGCGCAGCCTGGCGCACAGCCCGGTGTTCCAGACGTTGCTCAGTTGGGATGGCCTGCAAAGCCCGGCGCTGGCCCTCGGTGATTTGACCCTGGAAGGCGTGGCGGAGCCGAGCCACTTCGCCAAGTTTGATCTGTCGCTGAACCTGGCCGAGTCCAACGGTGTGATTCGTGGTTCGCTGGAGTACGCCACGGCGCTGTTCGACGAGGCGACGGTGCTGCGTTTTGCCGGCTATTTCCAGCGTCTGTTGCAGGCGATGGTCGCCAATGATCAAACGGTGCTGGAACATGCACCGCTCCTGGCGGAGGACGAACAACAGCGCCTGCTGAATGAGTTCAATGCCACGGCAGTGGATTACAACCTTGAGCAGACCCTCCATGGTCTGTTCGAGGCGCAAGTGGTGCGTACGCCACAGGCTCCGGCGGTGCTCGCCGGTGAACAGCGCCTGACCTATGCCGAGCTGGACGCCAAGGCCAACCAACTGGCGCAGCACCTGCGTGGCTTGGGTGTGCAGGCGGATTCGCGGGTGGCGATCTGTGTCGAACGCGGTCTGGACATGGTTGTTGGTCTGCTGGCGATCCTCAAGGCCGGCGGTGGGTACGTGCCGCTGGACCCGGCGTATCCGCTGGAACGTCTGGTCTACATGCTGGACGACAGCGCGCCGCTGGCGGTGCTGGTGCAAGGTTCCACTCGCGGGCTGCTCGGCGAGGTCACCGTGCCGCTGATTGATCTCGATCAACCGCACTGGCATTCGCTGCCGAGCGACCCTCTGTCCACCGCCGAGTTGACTCCGCAACACATGGCGTACGTGATCTACACCTCCGGTTCGACCGGCCAGCCAAAAGGCGTGATCAACGAACATACCGCAGTGGTCAACCGCTTGCTGTGGATGCAGGACGCCTATCCACTGACAGCAGCGGACACGGTGTTGCAGAAGACGCCGTTCAGTTTCGACGTGTCGGTGTGGGAGTTTTTCTGGCCGCTGATGACCGGCGCACGTTTGGTCATGGCGCAGCCCGGTGGTCACAAGGACCCGCTGTATCTCAGCGAAATCATCAAGCAAGAACGGATTACCACGCTGCACTTCGTGCCATCGATGCTCGACGTGTTCCTTGCCCATGGCGACACCGAGCGTTGCTCGGAGCTGCGTCAGGTGATGTGCAGCGGCGAAGCGTTGCCGGGCAGTCTGGTGCGGCGCTTCAAACGGCAATTGCCGGGCACTGCGTTGCACAATCTCTACGGCCCGACTGAAGCCGCCGTCGACGTGACTGCGTGGAATTGCGCCGGGCCGCTGGAGCAAACCCCGGACAACACACCGATCGGCAAACCGATCGCCAACACCCGCATGTACATCCTCGACGCCCAGCAACAACCGGTGCCGCAAGGCGTTGTCGGTGAGTTGTACATCGGCGGCGTGCAAGTGGCCCGTGGTTACCTCAATCGACCTGAACTGAGTGCCGAGCGCTTTCTTGATGATCCGTTCCAGGCCAATGGCCGTATGTACCGCACTGGCGACGTCGCCCGCTATCTGGCCGACGGCAATATCGAATACCTGGGCCGCAACGACGATCAGGTGAAAATCCGCGGCTTGCGCATCGAACTGGGTGAAATCCAGGCGCGCCTGACCCAGATCGAGGGGGTGCAGGAAGCCGTGGTGCTGGCCCGCGAAGACGTGCCCGGCGACAAGCGTCTGGTTGCGTATTACACCGGGGAACGGCTGGACATCGAAACGCTGCGCAATGATCTGCTGGAGCATCTACCGGACTACATGGTGCCTGCGCTGTTTCTGCACCTCGATGCGCTGCCACTGAGCCCGAACGGCAAACTCGACCGCAAGGCATTGCCGGCGCCGGATCTGGCGGCGCTGGTCGCGCGTGAATACGAGGCGCCGGTTGGCGAAGTGGAAACTCTCCTCGCCGCGCTCTGGGCCGAATTGCTCAATGTCGAGCGGGTAGGGCGCCACGACCACTTCTTTGAGCTGGGTGGTCACTCACTGATGGCGGTGAATCTGGTGGCGAAAATGCGTCGTGCCGGTCTGAGCGCCGACATCCGCGTGCTGTTCAACCAGCCGACACTCGCCGCGCTGGCTGCCGCCGTGGGTGGTGAGCCGGAGGCCGAAGTACCGGTCAATCGCATCACTGCCGATTGCACGCGCATCACCCCGGATCTGCTGCCGCTGGTGACGCTCGATCAAAAGACCCTTGACCGCATCGTCGCCAGCATCCCCGGTGGCGTGGCCAATGTGCAGGATATTTACCCGCTGGCGCCGCTGCAGACGGGTATTCTGTTCCATCACCTGTCGGCCGCTCAGGGCGACCCCTACGTGTTGCTGGCACAGTTTGCGTTCGCCGATGAACAGCGTCTGAACACCTTCACTGAAGCTCTGCAGAAGGTCATCCAACGCCACGACATTCTGCGCACCTCGCTGTTCTGGGAAGGCCTCGCAGACCCGGTGCAAGTGGTTTGGCGCCAGGCGTCGCTGGCCTGCGAAGGTATTGCGCTGGAGGACGTGAGCGGCGATGCACTGGCGCAGTTGCGCGCTCGCTTCGATGCCGGCCATTACCGCATGGCCGTCAATCAGGCGCCGCTGATGCGCGTGGTTCACGCGTGGGACGCGGTCCATCAGCGGGTTGTCGCGTTGCTGCTGTTCCACCATCTGGTGATGGACCACGTCGCGCTGGAGGTGCTGCAACACGAAATGCAGGCCTTCCTCAGCGGCCAGCCACAACGTCTGGCCGAGCCGGTGCCGTATCGCAATTACGTGGCGCAGACCTTGACCGGGATGAGCGATCAGCAGCATGAAAGCTTCTTCCGCGACATGCTCGGCGATGTCGACGAGCCAACCCTGCCTTACGGCCAGACCCCGGCACAGGAAGGGCTGGCTGAGCAGGCGCGATTGACCCTCGACCTCGGTCTGAGCCGCGATATTCGCCAGCAGGCGCGGCGCCTGGGTGTCAGCGCCGCGAGCCTGATGCACCTGGCCTGGGCGCAGGTGCTCGGGCAGTTGTCGGGCCGCGACGACGTGGTGTTCGGCACGGTATTGCTTGGCCGCTTGCACGGCGGCGAGGGTGCCGAGCGTGCACTCGGGGTGTTTATCAATACCTTGCCGCTGCGCATTGATCTGACCGCGCACAGCGTCAAAGGCGCGGCCCTGGCCACCCATCAACGGCTGAGCCAATTGCTCCAGCACGAACACGCGCAACTGGCGCGCATCCAGCATTGCAGCGCGATGGCGCCGACCACGCCGCTGTTTAGCACTTTGTTTAATTATCGTCACGGGGCTTCGGCGTCGTCGAGTTCGGCCGAGGCTGCGGTGGCCTGGCACGGCATGCAATTGCTGGAAGCCGAGGAACACAGCAACTATCGCCTGACCCTTAGCGTCGACGACCTCGGCGAAGGCTTCAGTTTTAGCGCATTGGCCGGTGCCGGCATCGACGCGCGGCGTACTTGCGACTATCTGCAATGTGCCTTGCACAGCCTTGTGCAGGCACTGGAACATGCACCGCATCAAGGCTTCGAACGCTTGTCGATCCTGCCGGCCGCAGAGCGCGAGCAGCTATTGATCGGCTTTAATGCCACCCACGCCGATTTCCCTCAGGGGCTGACGATCGGCCAGCGTTTCGAGCAGCAAGTGGCTGAGCGAGCGCACGCGACGGCGGCGATTTTTGCTGGCGCGCGTCTGAGTTACGCCGAACTCGACCGCCAGGCCAACGCTTTGGCGCATCACCTGATCGAAGCGGGTGTGCGGCCTGATGATCGTGTGGCCATCGTTGCCCGTCGCGGGCTCGATACGCTGGTCGGACTGGTGGCGATTCTCAAGGCGGGCGCCGGTTATGTGCCGGTGGATCCGGCGCATCCAACGGAGCGCCTGAACTATCTGCTGGAAGACAGCGCACCGGTTGCGGTGTTGACCCAAAGCACACTGCGCGCACGCCTGCCGGTGCTGCAAGTGCCGCTGATCGACCTCGATCTGCGCCAGTGGCCAAGCATCAGAATCGACACGCCGTCAGTGCCCGCGCTGACGCCGCAACACTTGGCGTATGTGATTTACACCTCTGGCTCCACCGGGCTGCCCAAAGGCGTGATGGTCGAGCATCGCACCCTGAGCAATCTGGTCGACTGGCATTGTGCGGCGTTCGATCTGCGCGCCGGCAGCCACACCTCAAGCCTCGCCGGCTTCGGTTTCGACGCCATGGCCTGGGAAGTCTGGCCGGCGTTGTGCGTCGGCGCGACCCTGCATCTGGCGCCGGCCCACGACGGCAACGAAGACATCGATGCGCTGCTCGACTGGTGGCGCGCGCAGCCGCTGGACGTGAGCTTCCTGCCGACGCCGGTGGCCGAGTACGCCTTCAGCCAGGAGCAGGCGCATCCAACCTTGAAAACCTTGCTGATCGGCGGCGATCGTCTGCGTCAGTTCAACCGCAACCAGTCCTTCAAGGTGATCAACAACTACGGTCCGACCGAGGCCACGGTGGTTGCCACGTCCGGGTTGATCGAGGCCGGGCAAGTGCTGCACATCGGCAAACCGCTGAGCAATGCCAGTGTTTACCTGCTCGATGAACAGCAGCGTCCGGTGCCACTAGGAGTGATGGGCGAGTTATACGTTGGCGGTGCCGGCGTCGCCCGTGGCTACTTGAACCGCCCGCAAATGACCGCCGAGCGCTTTCTGCGCGACCCGTTCAGCCGCTTGCCGAACGCGCGGATGTACCGCACCGGTGACCTTGCGCGCTGGCGCGAGGACGGCACGCTCGACTACCTGGGGCGCAATGACGATCAGGTGAAAATCCGTGGCGTGCGCATCGAACTCGGGGAAATCGAGACCTGCCTCAATCAGGTGCCGGGGATTCAGGACGCCGTGCTGCTGGCCCGTGAAGATCAGCCCGGCCAGCCGCGACTGGTGGCGTATTTCACTGAAGCTGCGCAAGGCGAAGCGCTGAACGTCGGCGAGCTGCGTGCGCATCTGCTGGGGCAACTGCCGGAGTACATGGTGCCGGCGGCTTTTGTCCGGCTTGACGCTTTGCCGCTGACGGCCAACGGTAAAGTTGACCGCAAGGCGTTGCCGAAACCGGATCTGGCCGCGTTGTTCACCCGTGAATACGCCGCGCCGCAGGGCGAGACCGAAACTACGCTGGCGAAGATCTGGGCCGAGGTGCTGCAGGTCGAACGGGTGGGGCGCCATGATCATTTCTTCGAACTCGGCGGGCATTCATTGTTGGCGATGCGCATGGTTGCGCAGGTCCGGCAACAGTTGGGGTTGGAGCTGGCGTTGGCGGATCTGTTCGCCAATGCCGAACTGGCGGCAGTCGCTGAGTGCCTGGCGGGTGCCGAGCGCAGCACCCAGCCGTCGATTGTGCCGGTAACGCGTGACGGCACCTTGTCCTTCGCCCAGCAACGCCTGTGGTTCCTCGCGCAAATGGCGGGCGGCAACTCGGCGTACAACATCCCCATCGCCCTGCGCCTGCGTGGTCGGCTCGACATCGATGCGCTGCAAGCGGCGCTGGCGCGCATCGTGGTCCGCCACGAAACCCTGCGCAGCCGCTTCATCAGTCGCGATGACACTGCGCAGGTGGCGATTGCGCCGGTCGACAGCGGCCTGCTGCTGCGTGTGGAAGATTTGCGCCAAGAGCCTCAGGCCGAGGACACCTTGCAGAGGTTGATGACGCAGGAAGCCTCGACGGCGTTTGATCTGCGGAACGACCCGTTGATTCGCGGACAGTTGCTGCGTCTGGCCGACGATCACCATGTGCTGTTGCTGACCGTGCACCACATCATCGCCGACGGTTGGTCGATGGGCGTGCTGACCCGCGAATTGATGGCGTTGTATCAGGCGTTCAGCCAGGGCCAGCCCGATCCGCTGCCAGCGCTGGCGCTGCAATACGGCGACTATGCGGTGTGGCAACGGCGCTGGCTCAGCGGTGACGTGCTGCAACGGCAAAGCGAATACTGGCAACAGACCCTCGACGGTGCGCCGGCGTTGTTGACGCTGCCCACCGATCGCCCGCGCCCGGCGCATCAGGATTATGCCGGCAGCAACCTCGAAGTCGTGGTGGACCCACATCTGAGTGCCGGACTCAAAGTCCTGAGCCAGCGGCATGGCGTGACCCTGTTCATGACCCTGACGAGTGCCTGGGCATTGCTGATGAGTCGTCTATCCGGGCAGGCCGATGTGGTGATCGGCTCGCCGGTGGCCAACCGCAGCCGCGCTGAAGTCGAAGGCTTGATCGGCATGTTCGTCAATACGCTGGCCGTGCGCATCGACACCTCGGGCGCACCGAGCGTTGAAGCGCTGCTGGCGCGGGTAAAGGCGCGGACACTGGAGGCGCAGGCGCATCAGGACTTGCCGTTCGAACAGGTGGTGGAAATCGCCCGACCGTCGCGCAGCCTGGCGCACAGCCCGCTGTTCCAGACCACATTGAGCTGGGACAGTCACGGCGGCCCGCAACTGGCGCTGGGCGAGCTGACACTGGAAGCGGTGGCCGGCACGGACGAGGTTGCCAAGTTCGACCTGACGCTGACCCTGGGCGAGGTCAACGGTGTGATTCGCGGCTCGCTGAACTACGCCTCGGCGCTGTTTGACGAATCGACCATCCGCCGCTTTGTCGGCTATTTCCAGCGGCTGTTGCAGGCGATGGTCAGCGATGATCGCGCGGTGCTCGAACACCTGCCGTTACTGGCGGCGGATGAGCGTCAGCGCTTGCTCGTCGACTTCAACGCCACCGCACGCGATTACCCGCAGACCCTGACCGTGCACGGGATTTTCCAGCAACAAGCGGCGGCGCATCCAAAGGCTGTGGCGGCGGTGCATGGCGCGCAATCGCTGAGCTATTTCGAACTGAACGCGCAGGCCAATCGCCTGGCTCATCACCTGATCGGCCAAGGTGTGCAACCGGGGGATCACGTGGCGATTCTGCTGCCACGTTCGCTGGAACTGCTGGTGGCGCAACTGGCGATTGCCAAGTGCGCGGCGGCCTATGTGCCGCTGGACATCCATGCGCCGAGCGAACGTCAGGCGTTCATGATCGAGGACTGTCGGGCGGCCGCGCTGCTGACCCTGAGCGGCGAAGTCATCGATTACGCCGCGCCGCGTATCGATCTGGACAGGCTGAAACTCAGCGATCAACCCACGCATAACCCTAACCTGCTGCAGTCTTCCGAGTCGCTGGCGTACATCATGTACACCTCGGGTTCCACCGGCACGCCGAAAGGGGTGATGGTGCCGCACCGGGGCATCGGCCGCTTGGTGATCAACAACGGTTACGCTGATTTCAATGCGCAGGATCGCGTGGTCTTCGCCTCGAACCCGGCATTCGATGCCAGCACCATGGACATTTGGGGGCCGCTGCTCAATGGCGGTCGCGTGGTGATCATTGACCATCAAACCTTGCTCGATCCGAATGCCTTCGGTCGCGAACTGAATGCCAGTGGCGCGACGATCCTGTTCGTCACCACGGCGTTGTTCAACCAGTACGTGCAACTCATCCCGCAAGCCCTCAAAGGCCTGCGCATTCTGCTGTGTGGTGGCGAGCGCGGTGATCCGGCGGCGTTCCGCACGCTGCTGGCCGAGGCGCCGCAACTGCGCATCGTGCATTGCTACGGCCCGACCGAAACCACCACCTACGCCACGACGTTCGAAGTGCAAGCGGTGGCGGAAAACGCCGAGAGCGTGCCGATCGGTGGACCGATTGCCAATACTCAGGTCTATGTGCTCGATGCGCATCAGCAACCAGTGCCGATGGGCGTGACCGGCGAACTGTATATCGGCGGGCAGGGCGTGGCGCTGGTTTATCTGAACCGAGCCGATCTGACCGCCGAGAAATTCCTCCGCGATCCGTTCAGCGATAAACCCGGCGCGTTGCTGTATCGCACCGGCGACCTCGCGCGCTGGCTGGCACCGGGGCAACTCGATTGCGTCGGGCGCAACGACGATCAGGTAAAAATCCGTGGTTTCCGCATCGAACTGGGGGAGATCGAAAGCCGCCTGCTCAACTGCGCGGGGATCAAGGAAGCTGTGGTGCTGGCGCGCCGCGACGCTCAGGAGGCCACGCGTCTGGTCGCCTATTACACCGCGCACGCGGGGCAACTCGACAGCGTTGAGCTGCACGCGCAACTGTCGGCGCGCTTGCCGGAGTACATGGTGCCGACGGCGTGGGTGCAACTGGAAGCGTTGCCGCTGAACAACAACGGCAAGATCGACCGCAAGGCATTGCCGGCACCGACCCAGACCGCCATGCTCAGCCGGGTCTATGTGGCGCCGGTCACGGCGCTGGAGGAAAACCTGGCGCGCATCTGGGCCGGGTTGTTGCAGGTCGAGCAGGTGGGACGACACGATAATTTCTTCGAGTTGGGCGGTCATTCATTGCTGGCGATGCGCATGCTGTCGCAGGTTCGCCAACAGCTGGATGTGGAGCTGACATTGGCCGAGCTGTTCGCCAATCCTGAGTTGGCGGCCGTGGCGCAGGTGTTGAGCCGGGCCGCGCGCAGCACGTTGCCGGAGATTGTGCGGGCAGCGCGAGAGCAAGCGCTGCCGCTGTCGTTTGCGCAACAGCGCCTGTGGTTCCTGGCGCAAATGGACGGCGGCAACACGGCGTACAACATTCCGCTGGGCCTGCGTCTGCGCGGGCGGCTGGATGAAGACGCGCTGCAACGGGCACTCGCGCGCATTGTCGAGCGCCACGAAACCCTGCGCAGCCGCTTCACCCAGATCGACGATCAAGCGCAGGTGCTGATCGTGCCGGCCGAGGCCGCGCTGTTGCTACAGGTTGAAGATTTGCGCCAGCACCCGCAGGCCGATAACGCCTTGCGTGGGCTGATCGAGGAGCAAGCCAGCGCACCGTTCAATCTTGCTCGCGATTCGCTGATTCGCGGACGTCTGGTGCGTCTGGCCGACGATCACCATGTGCTGTTGCTGACGCTGCACCACATCATCTCCGATGGCTGGTCGATGGGTGTGCTGACCCGCGAGTTGGCGGCGTTGTATCAAGCGTTCAGCCATGACCAGCAAGACCCGCTGCCCGCGCTGGCGCTGCAGTACAGCGATTACGCGGTGTGGCAACGCCGCTGGCTCAGTGGTGAGGTGCTGCAACGGCAGAGCGATTACTGGCAGCAAACCCTGGCCGGTGCTCCGGCGTTACTGACGCTGCCGACCGATCGCCCGCGTCCGGCGCAACAGGACTTCGCCGGCAGCCATGTCGATGTGGTGCTGGGCGCGCCGCTGAGTCGCGGACTCAAAGCGCTGTGCCAACGTCGCGCGGTGACGCCGTACATGGTGATCCTCAGCGCCTGGGCGATGTTGCTCAGTCGCTTGTCCGGGCAGACCGACGTGGTCATCGGCTCGCCGGTGGCCAACCGTACCCGCGCCGAGATCGAAGGCTTGATCGGCATGTTCGTCAACACCTTGGCCCTGCGCATCGACACCTCTGGCGCACTCAGCGGCGAAGCGTTGCTGGCGCGGGTCAAGGCGCAAACCCTGGCGGCGCAAGCGCATCAGGATCTGCCGTTCGAGCACGTGGTGGAGATCAGCAAACCGCTGCGCAGTCTGGCTCACAGTGCGTTGTTCCAGACCCTGCTCAGTTGGGACAACAATGACGGCCCGAGCCTGCAACTCGGCGACCTGACGCTGGAAGGCGTGGCGGGGGAAAGCCACTTTGTGAAGTTCGACCTGTCGCTGAGTCTCGGCGACAGCGCCGATGGTGTTCGCGGTTCGCTGCGTTATGCCACGGCGTTGTTCGATGAGTCGACGGTGCGGCGTTTTGTCGGTTACTTCCAGCGCTTGCTGGCGGCGTTGGTCAGCGATGAACAAACGCTGCTGGAGCAGGTGCCGTTGCTGGCGCAGGACGAACGTCAGCGCCTGTTGCACGACTTCAACGCCAGCGAAGTCGATTGCCCACTGGAACAGCCGTTGCACTGCTTGTTTGAAGCGCAGGTGCGGATTAAGCCCGAGGCCATCGCCGTACAGTCCGAATCCGGGTGCCTCACCTATCGCGAACTCAATGCGCGGGCCAATCAACTGGCGCATCACTTGCGCGAACAGGGCGTGCAGCCGGATTCACGCGTGGCGATTTGCGTCGAGCGCGGGCTGGATCTGGTGGTCGGTCTGCTCGGCATTCTCAAAGCGGGCGGGGCCTATGTGCCGCTGGATCCGGGGTATCCGGCGGAACGTCTGGCCTACATGCTCAAGGACAGCGCGCCGGTCGCGGTGTTGGTGCAAGCAGCGACGCGTTCGCTGTTCGACTCGCCTGCAACGACTTTGATCGACCTCGATCAAGGTCATTGGCAACAGTTGCCTGATCATGATCCACAGGTGCCTGGCCTGAGCGCCGCGAACCTGGCCTACATGATCTACACCTCCGGCTCCACCGGTCTGCCGAAAGGCGTGATGATCGAGCATCGCAGCGCCTGCAACATGGTGCATTGGGGCTCGCAGATCAGTGCGCCGACCGAGCATGGTGCGTTGCTGCAAAAGGCCCCGTTCAGCTTCGACAGTTCAGTGTGGGAGATTTTCTGGCCGCTGTGTTCCGGCCTGCGCCTGGTATTGGCGCGGCCGGATGGCAACCGCGATTCGGCTTATGTGGTGCGGGCGATTCGTGAGCAGCAAGTGACGGTGGTCAAGTTCGTGCCGGCGCTGTTGCAGGACTTCATCGAACAGGCCGATGTCAGCCAGTGCACCAGCCTCACCGATGTGCTCAACGGTGGCGGTGAACTCAGCGCGGCGCTGGCGCGGCAGGTGCGCGATCGCCTGCCGTGGGTGCGTTTGCACAACGTTTACGGCCCGACCGAAACCACGGTCGACAGCACCGGCTGGACCCTTGAACCGGATCAGCCGGTGCCGCACAGCGTGGTGCCGATCGGCCAGGCGCTGAGCAACACGCGCTTGTATGTCCTCGATGCTTACGATCAACCGGTGCCGCAGGGTGTCAGCGGCCAGTTGCACATTGGCGGTGTGGGTGTGGCGCGCGGTTATCACGGACTGCCGGAGATGCAGGCTGAGCGTTTCATCGACAGCCCGTTCGTGGCCGGTGATCGGCTGTACCGCACCGGCGATCTGGCGCGCTACAACAACGACGGTCACCTCGAATTCCTCGGGCGCAATGACTTCCAGATCAAGCTACGCGGCTTGCGTCTGGAACCGGGCGAAATCGAAGCGCGGCTGATCGAACATCCGGCGATCCGCGAAGCGGTGGTCATGGTCCGCGATGAACGCTTGGTGGCCTGGTACACGTTGCGTGCAGGGATCGAAACGCCAAACCTGGAGGTTTTGCGTGCCCATGTGCTGGAACGCCTGCCGGAATACATGGTGCCCGGCGCCTATGTGCTACTCGACGCATTGCCGCTGACCCCCAACGACAAGGTTGATCGCAAGGCCTTGCCGGCGCCGGGCGCCGACGCCGTCATCAACCGTCCTTATGTGGCGCCGCAAGGCGAGGTGGAAACCGCGATGGCGCGGATCTGGGCCGAAGTGCTCAACGTTGAGCAGGTCGGACGGCACGACAATTTCTTCGAATTGGGTGGGCATTCGTTGCTCGCGGTGCGGCTGGTCAATCTGCTGCAACGCGGCGGAATGCAGGTGTCACTGGCCGAGTTGTTCCAGCATCCGAGCATCGAGTCAGCGGCGGCTTTGCTCGCTCAGGACGAAATGGCCGGACTGCCGGAGGGGCTGGTCGTGGTGCGTGCCGGGGAGCGCGGCACGCCGCTGTTCCTGGTGCATGAGTTCAGTGGCCGCGACGTGTATTTCCCGACGCTGGCGCAGCACATTGGCGGTGAATTTGCGATTTATGGTCTGCCCGGCGTGCCGCTGGGCCAGCCACAGCTGCGCACAATCGAATGCATGGCTACGCGGATGGTCGGGATCATCCGATCGGTGCAGCCACACGGGCCATATCGTCTGGCGGGCTGGTCGTTCGGCGGGGTGCTGGCCCATGAAGTTGCCCAGCAATTGCTGGGTCAGGATCAACCGGTGGACTTCATCGGCATGCTCGACAGCTACGCACCCAACTCGCTCGCCCAGGACAAGGCGATGTGGAGCGGCAAGGATCTCGACAAGCGCCAGTTGCTCGGGCATTGCCGGGGGCGTGCGCTGATGCTCGGTGCTGAGGGGGCCGCCGCGTTGGCATCGGTCGAGGCACTGGAAGCCGAGGTGGAGCAGTTGGACTTCCATACGCTGTTCCAGCGTTGCCAGGTGCAGCAACTGACCGATCCGGAACTGGCCACAGTCAGCGCGGCCGATGCCTGGCATTACTTCGATCGCGAGGCGGCGCATCGCTTGGCCTTGGCGCATTACCGGGTCAGCCCGGCGAGCCAGACGATTCATCTGTTCCGCGCGCAGGCGCTGATGGACGGGCAGTCTGTGCCAAGTCCGACACGCGGTTGGGAAGCGCGTTTCGACAGCCGTCTGTTGCAGTGCGTCGATATCCCGGGGGATCACCGCAGCATGATGAAAAATCCGCATATTCAGGCGTTGGGGCAGGCCATCACTCAGGCACTTGAGGCCTTGGTCGCGCCCGCCACCGCGGTGTATCAGCCGCTGCTGACGATACAGAGCGGGCACCTTGGGCATGCGCCGATTTTCTGTGTGCCGGGGGCAGGTGACAGCGTCACCGGGTTCATCCATCTGACCGAAGCGATTGGCCCGGAGTGGCCGATCATCGGCCTGCAACCGCGCGGCCTGGACGGCAGCAGTGTGCCGCACAGTCAGGTCGAGGCCGCCGCCGCGTTTTATCTGCAGGCGATCGCGCAGGCTTACCCGCAAGGCCCGGTGCATTTGATCGGCCATTCCTTCGGCGGTTGGGTGGCGCATGCCATGGCGGCGCAGTTGCAAGCGGCCGGACGCGAGGTGGCATCGTTGACGTTGATCGACAGCGAAGCGCCGGGCGGCAACGGCACGGCAGGCAAACCGTACACCGGTACAGCGGCGCTGGAACGCTTGATCGACACCCTGCAACTGTCCAGTGGCAAGTCGCTGGAGATTGATCCGCAGGTGTTCGCCGACGCTGATGACGCTACGCAAATGCGTTTGCTGCATGCCGGGATGGTGCGCGCCGGTGTGCTGTCGGAGCGCGCCGCACAGGATGCGATGCACGGTCCGGTCCGCACCTTCGCCACAGCCTTGCGCACGGTTTACCAACCGCAACTGGCCTACACCGGACCGGTGCGGCTGGCGCTGGTCGATGACCCGACGCTGGATGCGTGGGGCAATCAGCGCGAGCAAGCGGCGATGGTCGAAGGCTGGCAGCGCCAGGTGGCGGATCTGGCGGTGTGGTACGGGCCGGGCAATCACTTCACGATTCTCAAGGCGCCCAACGTCTTCAGTTTCGCAGCGTGGTGGCATGACGGCCTGAAAGTGCCGGCCGGCCAAGTGCTGTCCTGATTGTTGTTTATCTACCAGAGCCCGGCCGCTGGCCGGGCTCACCCCTGAACGGACTTGTGGTTATTTATGGAAAAGTCGAAGTTGCGCAAAGTCGGTATGGGTTTGGCGTTGGTGGCAGTAGCGGGATTGGCGTTCTACGCGGTGCAGGCACCGGCCGAGGCGCCGCAGTACCTGACCGCGCCGGTTGAACGCAGTGACATCGAAAACGCGGTGCTGGCCACCGGGTTGCTCGAAGGCATCAAGCAAGTGGACGTCGGCGCACAGGTGTCCGGGCAATTGAAGTCGCTCAAGGTCAAGGTCGGCGACAAGGTGAAGAAGGGCCAATGGCTGGCGGAAATCGATCCGCTGGTATTGCAGAACACCCTGCGTCAGGCCCAGGTTGATGAGGAAAACCTGCAAGCGCAGAAACGCGCCACGCAAGCCCAGCTCAGGCAAACCAAGGCAATCTATGAGCGCTACAAGAATTTGCAGGACGACGCGTCGATCTCGCGCCAGGATTTCGAAAATGCCGAGTCGGATTATCAGGTGCAGCAGGCCAATCTGATGTCGCTGGATGCGCAGATCAAAAGCGCACACATCCAGATCGACACGGCCAAGGTCAATCTGGCGTATACGCGCATCGTCGCGCCAATCGATGGCGACGTGGTCGGCGTGGTGACACAGGAAGGGCAAACGGTGATCGCCAGTCAACTGGCGCCGGTCCTGCTGAAACTGGCGGATCTGGACACCATGACGGTCAAGGCGCAGGTGTCCGAGGCCGATGTGATCCACATTGCGCCGGGGCAAGAGGTGTATTTCACCATTCTTGGCGAGGACAAACGCTACTACGCGAAACTGCGCGGCACGGACCCGGCGCCACAGAACTTTCTTGAAACGCCGCCCGCCGGTACACCGAAGCAAAGCAGCGCGGTGTTCTACAACGCCTTGTTCGAGGTGCCGAACCCCGACCATCGTTTGCGCATCTCGATGACCGCGCAGGTGCGCATTATCCTCGACACCGCCAAGGCAGTGCTGACCGTGCCGGTGGCGGCGCTCGGCCCGCGCAATGCAGATGGCAGCTTCCCCGTGCGCGTGCTCGACGCCAAGGGCCACGCGCAGTCGCGCAATGTGCAGACCGGGATCAACAACAACGTCAAAGTGCAGATCAATGGCGGTCTGGCTGAAGGTGATCGCGTGGTCATCGGTGATCCGCTGACGAATGTGGCGGGGGGGCGGGCACGGACCAGCCACTTCTTGCACCCCACCGCCTCCCCCCCCCATTCCCCCCCCG